>CAXBAZ010000125.1:0-8408 GCA_963973395.1 uncultured Acidimicrobiaceae bacterium | reverse complement strand
GGTGGTGGGACGTGAGCGGACCCGAACCGCTGTGGGGTACCGAGACCGGGCACGCGATCGACAACTTCCCCATCTCCGGCCGCACGATGCACCCATCGCTGATCCGCTGGCTCGCGCTGCTGAAAGCTGCCGCCGCCGAGGTCAACGCCGACCTGGGATTGCTCGATCGCGACATCGCCGACGCGATCGTCGCCGCGGCCGACCAGATCGTCGAGGGGAGACATCCCGGCCAATTCCCCGTCGACGTGTACCAGACCGGTTCGGGCACCTCGACGAACATGAACGTCAACGAGGTCATCGCGGCGCTCACCGATCACCGCGCCCATCCGAACGACCACGTGAACATGGGGCAGAGCTCGAACGACGTCATGCCCACCGCGATGCGTCTGGCCGCGTGCGAGATGGTCGACCTCGAGCTGCTGCCGACGACCGATGCGCTCGCCGGTGCCCTTCGGGCACGGGCCGATGACCTCGCCGACGTCGTGAAGCCCGGTCGAACACACCTGATGGATGCGGTGCCCGTGATGCTGGGTGATGAGTTCACGTCGTACGCCGTCCAGATCGACGAGGCGTGCGAGGTGATCCGCGCCTCGCTCGTGCAGCTGTCTCGGGTGCCGCTCGGCGGCACCGCGGTCGGCAACGGTCTGGGGCGTCATCCGGAGTTCCCGGGGCGTGTGCTCGCCCTGGTCGCCGACCGGGCCGGACTCCCGACGCAGCCGACGTCGCCGCCCGATCGCATCGCCCGGCAGGGCGGCCACGACGCCGTCGTCGCCGTGTCCGGGGGCCTCAACGTGCTCGCGACCGCGCTGACCAAGGTGTGCAACGACCTGCGCTGGATGGCGAGCGGCCCGAGCACGGGTCTGGCCGAGATCGCGATCCCCGCGCTGCAGAAGGGCTCGTCGATCATGCCCGGCAAGGTCAACCCCGTGATCCCCGAAGCGGTGCTCCAGGTGTGCGCCCGGGTGATGGGGAACCACACCACGATCACCGTCGCCGGCATGCAGGGCAACTTCGAACTGAACGTGATGATCCCGGTGCTCGCGGACACCGTGCTCGAGTCGATCGGGCTGCTGACCGCTGCGTGCCGGGCGCTCGTCGAGCGGTGCATCGTCGACCTCACCGCCGAGGTCAAGCACGCCAGGGAGCTGGCATCGCGCAGCCTCCCGCTCGCCACGGCGCTCAACCAGGACCTCGGCTACGAACGTGTCGAAGCGATCGTCGTCGACGCCCGACGAACGGGACGCAGCGTCCGCGATGCCGCCATCGCGCTCGGCGTCGAGCCCTCGCTGGTCGATCGTCGGCTCGACCTCGACCGCATCGCCCGCGGCGCCGACGATCCCCGTCCGGCCTGAGTCCGTCGTCGCCGCCGGGCCGTCGTCGTCGGGCCGGGCCGCGGCCGACGACCACCCGAATTTCCTGTTCGACGGGGCCCGGCCAGTAGAGTTCGCTCGGTAGTGTCGGAGCGTCTCTCCGGACCCTCGGACCCACGTACCAGGCCAGCGAAGCTCAAGGAACCCACAACGTCCCATGACGACGATCGATACACGTGCAGACACGGCGGCGGGCAGCGACGGCTCGTCGGCTGTCGTGTCGTTCTTCGCCGGCGCGGCGAACTGGGTCGTGACCACCGACCACAAGCGGATCGGGCGCATGTACCTCGGCATCGGTCTGCTGGTCCTGGCGGCCGCATCGGTGCTGGGTCTCGTGCTCGGGCTCGAACGGGCCGACGAGTCGACCGCGCTGCTCGACGCCGATGCCCTGCTCCAGGTCTTCCAGGCCTACCGCGTCGGGCTCGTCTTCGGTGCGATCCTGCCGCTCGCCCTGGGGCTGTCGATCGCGATCGCCCCGCTGCAGCTCGGTGCCCGCTCGATCGCGTTCCCGCGGGTGACGCTCACCGGGTTCTACGCCTGGCTCGGCGGCCTCGTGCTCACGCTGTCGGCGCTCGGCGCCAACGGTGGCATCGGCGGCGGTGACGGCGACGCCGTCGACCTGTTCCTCGCCGGCCACGGTCTGATGATCGTCGGCCTGCTCGCCTCGGCCGGCTGTGTCGCCACCTCGGTCCTCACCACTCGGGCGCCCGGCATGACGATGCGCCGCGTCCCGCTGTTCGCCTGGTCGGCGCTGATCGGTGCGCTGGGCATGCTGCTCGCGCTCCCGGTCGTGTTCGGTGCGATCGTGTACCTGTTCCTCGACCACCGCTACGCGCAGTTCAACTTCGGCGGATCCGAGAGCATCGCCGACTGGATCGGCTGGACGTTCTCGGTGCCGATGGTGGCCGTGTTCGCCCTCCCGGCGATCGGGTTCGCGGCCGAGACGATCCCGATCACGTTCAAGGCCCGGCCGGCCGTGCGCGGCGTCGCGTTCGCCGGCATCGCACTCGTTGGCGTGACCGCACTGGCGGCCGTGACGCAGCAGTTCATCCACGCCGTCACGTTCGACACCACCGGCCAGGAGTTCCTCGAAGGCGTCGTCCCGATGCTGATCTTCACCGGGCTCCCACTGCTCGGCCTGCTGATCGTGATGGCACTCGGCGCACTGACCGCCAAGAACGGCCTCGCCGAGGGCCGCCCGCGGATCTCGGCGCCGTTCGTGTTCGGGTTCCTCGGTCTCGGCATGATCGCCGTGGGTCTCGTCGGCAACCTCCTGCAGAGCATCACCGACCTCGAACTGCTCGGCACCACGTTCGAAGAGGGCGCCACGCTCTACGTCGTCGACGGCACGGCCCTCGCCGTGATGGGCGGCGTCGTGTTCTGGGCGCCGAAGCTCTGGGGTCGGGTGCTGCCCGACAAGATGGTGCTGCCGTTGGCGTTGCTCGGCGTGCTCGGCACGATCCTGGCGTCGCTCCCGCTCTACATCGCGGGGTTCCTCGACCAGGCGGGCGGGATCCCGGCCAACGACGCCGATGTCGCATCGTTCCTCGCCGTCGGCGACGTCGAGGGTGAGGCACTCTGGACGATCCTGTCGCTGGCCGGTCACGGCCTCGTCGCCCTGACCGTCGTCGCGTTCGTCGGAGTGATGATCGCGACGTTCACCGGCGCCGGCGATCCGGCCGACGAGAACCCGTACGGCGGCCACACGATCGAGTGGAGCACGCCGTCGCCGGCCCCGGCCCACAACTACGAGCACGTCGCCACGGTGGCGTCCCCGACGCCGCAGTTCGACATGACCCACGAAGGGAGCCAGTCGTGAGCACGGCAACCGGCCAGCTGGCGCTGCCACCCGCGCCCCCGCCGGCACCGCGGCGTCAGCTGTTCATCGGCACCGCCGTCGCGTGCGTCGCGGCGACGATGTTGATCGGCGGCATGCTCGCGATCTGGGTGCTGCTGCGCGAACGTGTCGTCGACGACGGCGGCCGTTTCCCGGTCGACTACATCATCCCCGAGGTCGCCAGCAACGTCATGCTGATGACGGTCTGGGCCCTGTGCCTTTTCGCCCAGTGGGCCGTCTACGCCGGTGCCCGTGGAGATCGGGCCCACGCCGGGCTCGCGCTCGGCGTGTCGGCGCTGCTCGCGATCGCCTTCGTCAACGCCCAGGCCTTCGTGTACGTCGACATGGGCGTCGAGATCAACGAGAACTACTACGGGGCGCTGTTCTACGCCATCACCGGCGCCATGCTGGCACTCGTGATCGCCGGCCTCGTGTACACGGCCGTCGCCGCCTTCCGGGCGCTCGGCGGACGCCTGGGAGAGACCGAGGTTCTCTCGGCCCACGCCCTGTACTGGTATTTCATCGCCATCGCGTACAGCGCGGTCTGGTTCGTCGTCTACGTCACCAAGTGAGTCTGCACCCACGATGTTCACCACCGGTTCCAAACTCCTGATCGGCTCCGCCGTCGCCGCCGCCGTGTTCGCGGTGGCGTACGGCATCGCCCAAGGCGGTGCGCTCGGCACCATCGGGCTGATCTCCGCCGCCGTCGCGCTGGCGGGTCTCGCCGGTCTCAACGTGTTCGTCCGCGACTCCAACGTCTCGGCGATGGATCACGCTGCGTTCGAGTCGTCCGCCGCCGCACAGGCCACGGCACGCCCGAGCCTCTGGCCGCTGCTGGTGGCCCTCGGCGCCACCACGGTCACGCTCGGGCTCGTGACCAGTCGTGCGTTCTTCATCGTCGGTCTGGTCGCCATCATCGCCGGAGCGGTCGAGTGGCTGTTCCAGGGCTGGAGTGAACGAGCTTCCGCCGATGCGCGCTACAACGCCGACGTCCGCAACCTCATGGCCGATCCGATGGAGTTGCCGGTCGCCGGTGCGATCCTCGCCGCCGTCGTCGTCTACGCCTTCAGCCGCATCATGCTCGGCCTGCCGTCCAAGTCGTCGACCGTGGTCGCGTTCTCGGTCGCCGCTGCGCTCGTCCTGGCCGTCGGAGCGTTCGTCGGCCTCCGCCGCGGCATGTCCAAGTCATCCCTCACCGGCGCCTTCTCCGTCGCCGCGATCGCACTGATCGGCGCGGGCACCTTCGCCGGGCTGAACGGCGAGCGCGACATCGAAGAGCACCACTCGACGGCCTACATCGCCGAGGAGGACGAGTGCGGCACCGAGGAGACCGAAGCCGACGAGCGGGCGAGCCAGACCCTCGCCGCCAAGTCGAACCTCGCCGCCGAACTCACGTTCGACGGCTCCACGCTCACCGCCGACGTCCCCGGCTTCGACGGTGACTTCGACGCGTTGACGCTGCAGCGGTCGAACCCGAGCAACGTCCTGTTCCGCAACGAGTCCGACGAGCACGCCCGCCTCGTGATCGAGATGCACCCCGAGGGCACCGACGGCGAGCCCGCCGGCCCCGAGCGGCTGTGCACCGCCCTGGTCGACGAGGGTGGCGTCCAGCTGCTCACGATCGTCTTCGCCCGGCCGAGCATCGCGCTCGACGACGGCTACGAGTTCACCGTCGCCGGGAGCGACGCCACCCTCGAGGTGGTCGTGCCGTGAGTCGCCCGGCTAGCCTGACCGAGAAAGTACGGACAAGTTCCTCCATGACCGAACCTCGTTCCCCCGCCCGACGTCCTGGTCTCCTCGTCGCCGCGCTCGGCGCGGCGCTCGTGCTGTCGTCCTGCGCCTCCGAAGCCCCCCAGGACACGTGGGCGCCCGAGGGCAAGTACGCCCAGGACATCCACGATCTGCAGTGGTGGGTGTTCGCGCTCGCCGGCATCGTGGGCGTGATCGTGTTCGCGGTCGTGATCTTCGTGGTGGTCAAGTTCCGCGACCGCGGTCAGCCGATCCCCGAACAATCCCACGGCAATGCACTCGTCGAGTACGCGTTCATCGCGATGCCCGCCGTGCTGCTCGCCGTGATCGCGATCCCGACCGTCGGCCTGGTCATCGACCTCAACGACACGTCCGATGCCGATTGCATCGTCAACGTGACGGGTCAGCAGTGGTGGTGGGAGTACGACTACCCGATCGACGCCGACGGCGAGATCTGCGGCTTCGTGCCCACGGCCGACGCAGCGCCTATCGTGACCAGCGGTCAGATGATCATCCCGACCGATGCCAAGGTCGTGATCCGTGGCACGAGCCGTGACGTCATCCACTCGTTCTGGGTGCCGAAGCTCAACGGCAAGCGCGACATGGTGCCGGGCCGGGTCCACACCTGGAACTTCCAGGCCGAACAGCCGGGCATCTACGCCGGTCAGTGCGCCGAGTTCTGTGGCCTCTCGCACGCCAACATGCGGATGGAGATCGTCGCCCTCGACCCCGCCGACTTCCAGGCCTGGATCGACAACCAGCTCGCGCCGTACGAGGCGCCCGAGGAGGGCACGCCCGCTGCGGCCGGCGAGGCGACCTTCATCGCCCAGTGCGCCCGCTGCCACCAGGTCGACGGCCTGACCGACGCCGACGGCGAGCTGATCATCGCCCAGCCCGAGAACTTCGTGTGGAGCGGCGCAGCACCGAACCTGTCCAAGCTGATGACCCGCAACACGTTCGCCGGCGCCACGTGGGACCTGCTGACCCCGGCGTGCCGCGACGACGTCTGGGAAGCTCCACCGAGCGAGTTCGGCGACCGGTACCTGGTGGGCGTCACCGAGGACTGTCTCAACCAGATCGACCTTCGGGAATGGCTGCGCAACGCGCCGGCCAAGAAGCCGATGTACGCCGATCCCGAGGAGCTGGAGGTGACCGACGACAAGGTTCGCGGCATGCCCGACCTCGCCCTGTCCGAAGACCAGATCAACGAGCTGGTCGCCTATCTCCTCGAGCGCAAGTGAAAGTTGAAGAGTGATCTGAGATGGCTCTGATCGAACGCCCAGCATCCGACACGCTGACACCCGCGGTCGCCACCCCCGAGTCGACCTACGGCGCGTTCCGCCGCCCGGTGCATTCGACGGGCTGGAAGTCGTGGCTCTTCACGATCGACCACAAGAAGCTCGGCATCATGTACGGCGTCACGGCGCTGTTCTTCTTCCTCGTCGGCGGTGTCGAGGCGTTGTTGATCCGGGCGCAGCTCGCCGGTCCCGACGGCACCATCCTGAGCGCCGACAAGTACAACCAGATGTTCACGATGCACGCCACCACGATGGTGTTCCTGTTCGTGATGCCGATGGCCGCCGCGTTCGCGAACTACTTCGTGCCGCTCCAGATCGGTGCCCGAGACGTCGCGTTCCCCCGCATCAACGCATTCGGCTACTGGTGCTTCCTCGCCGGTGCGATCTTCATCAACACCTCGTGGTTCCTCGGTGGCGCCGCCGACGGCGGCTGGTTCATGTACGCCCCGAACTCCTCGGTGCCCTTCTCACCCACCAACGGCATCGACTTCTGGGGTCTCGGTCTCCAGATCACGGGCATCGCCTCGCTGACCGGTGCGATCAACCTGATCGTCACCGTCATCAACATGCGGGCCCCCGGCATGACGCTCATGAAGATGCCGATCTTCACGTGGATGATCCTGGTGACCCAGTTCCTGCTGCTGTTCGCGATCCCGGTCATCACGGTGGCGCTGTTCCTGCTGATGTTCCAGCGATCGTTCGACGCCACGTTCTTCTCCGTCGAGGCCGGTGCCGACCCGTTGCTCTGGCAACACCTGTTCTGGATCTTCGGTCACCCAGAGGTGTACATCTTGATCCTGCCCAGCTTCGGCATCGTGTCCGAGGTGCTGCCGGTCTTCTCCAAGAAGCCGCTGTTCGGCTACCCGCTGGTCGTCTTCTCCGGTGCCGCGATCGGCTTCGTCGGCTGGGGTGTGTGGGCGCACCACATGTTCGCATCCGGGCTCGGGCCGATCTCCGTGGCCGTGTTCTCCGTCTCGACCATGGCGATCGCGATCCCGACGGGTGTCAAGATCGTCAACTGGACGATGACCATGTGGGGCGGCAAGTTGCGCTTCACGACCGCGATGCTGTTCGCGATCGGTCTGATCGTGCAGTTCACGGTCGGCGGTCTGTCCGGTGTGACCCATGCCGTGGCACCATCCGACACGCAACAGACCGACACCTACTACATCGTCGCCCACTTCCACTACGTGCTGTTCGGTGGCGCGATCCTCGGCATCTTCGCCGGCCTCTACTACTGGTGGCCCAAGATGTTCGGCAAGCTGCTCGACGAGCGCTGGGGCAAGTGGAACTTCTGGCTGATGATCATCGGCATGAACCTGACGTTCGGGCCCATGCACATCATCGGTCTCCAGGGCCAGCCGCGCCGCATGTACACATGGACCGAGGCCCGGATGGGCGAGGGCTTCTTCAATCTCGGGTTCTGGAACGTCGTGTCGTCGATCGGGTCGTTCATCCTCGGCATCGGCGTGCTGCTGTTCTTCGTCAACGTGTTCCTGTCGCACCGACGCCACGGTCCGGCGCCGCTCGACCCGTGGGACGCCCGCGCGCTCGAGTGGATGACCGCGAACCCGCCCAAGGAGCACAACTTCGACCGGGTGCCGACGGTCGGCCACCTCGACGAGTTCTTCCACCGCAAGTACGAAGACCGCGGCGACGACGGCCATCACGACTTCCACAAGGTCGCCACGGCCGAGGAACTGATGGCGATCGAAGAGGCGAACGCGGATGAACACATCCACCTGCCGTCGCCGTCGTACTGGCCGATCGTGCTGGCATTCGGCCTGCCGGTCATGGCCTACGGCGTGATCTACAACTTGCTCCTGATCCCTGCCGGCGCGGCGATCGTGCTCCTCGCGATGTTCGGATGGAGTCTCGAACCGCACACGGCGAGCGAGGCCGACTACGACCCACCGCCCCCAGAAGGTGGCGCCGAACTGGAGGTCGCCAACCATGGCTGACGTCGCCGTTGCCCACACAGCGTCAGAAGGTCACGACGACCACGGCCACGATGGTCATGGTGTCCACGCCACGACGACCGGGCTGTCGAACAACAAGCTCGCGATGTGGATCTTCCTCGGGTCGGAGTGCCTGCTGTTCGGTGGCTTGATCTCGACGTACATGCTGTACCGCGGGCGCCACAGCGAGCACCTC
>CAXBAZ010000124.1:0-8417 GCA_963973395.1 uncultured Acidimicrobiaceae bacterium | reverse complement strand
GCACGTCGATCTCGTCGAACGGCAGCGCCGGCACGAGCGTGCGGGCGTACTCGGTCAGTTCGTGCTCGAAGTCGGTGCCGACATCGCCGGCACCGAGCCCGGCGATGCGCACGACGTCGCCGGTCGTCGACTCGATCGACCCGACACCGCCGAGCAGCTTGCCGGTGCTGCGCAGGGCCGCACAGGCGGCGAGCAGCCGGTCGCGCATCTCGATCGGACCGCACGAGTGCACGAGGGCCGCCCCCGGTTGCTTGCCGAATCCGACGACCGCCATCTTCATGCAACCCGATTCGATCGGACCCTTGAAGCACGTGTGGGGCTTGATGCGATTGACGGGCAGGAACCGATCGGCCGCCGCGGCGTTGGCGTCGAGATGCACCGGCGTGCCCGCCTCGGTGTGTGCGACCACGACGGTCTCCATCGTCGCTCGGATCTCGGCACCGACGGACGCCTCGGTGATGCCGAGCTCGCCGAGCATGTGGACCTGTCCCTCGGCGGTCGCCCCGCCGTGCGACCCCATCGCCGGCACGACGAACGGTTCGGCACCGAGTTCACGAAGCGCTGTGACCGTCCCTCGGACGAGCTCGACCCGGCCGGTGAGACCGCGCGAGCCGGCTCCGACCGCGACCGTCATGCCCGGTGTGACGGTGTCGCGGAACGGGTACGGCGGCCGGCGTCGGCACGTCGAGCGCATACGGATGCAGCTCCGGAACCGTCAGTTCCTCGGCAAACGGCAGTTCCACCCCGGCAACGAGCTGCTCCCACGACATGTGCGAATGGTAGTTGTCCAATCAACAGGACGCAGAAGGACAGACGCGCCACGAGTTCACCGCAAGCTCCCAGCTGCCCACGCCGGCAGCGGCGTCGGCAGCTGTGAATCGGAGTTGTGCGACGACACGCACGGCGGTCGAGAGTCCGTCCTTCTCGGCAGTCGCGGTCAGTTGGAAACGGTCGGACTGAGGATTGCCCTGCACTTGGATCAGGAATCCGGAGGCGGAGGCGGACGCCTGCGCCTCGATTGCGCCGACGACGGCTCCCCCGAGGAGCTGGGCGGCGGCCACGTTGGTGACGTTGCCGAACACGAAGTTGCCGTCTGGCGCGTAGACCTGGCCGTGCAGCGCCAGCTGCTTGTTGTTGCCTGACGCTGTCGAGAGAATCGGTGTGGAGTGGGCGAGATTGTGGCTCGGCAATGCGTGAACACTGACGAAATCGACGGGGTTGGTTCCCTGCTCGCGACGGAGAATCTCGAGCGAGCCCTGGGTCCGGATGTCGATGTGGGTTGCACCGTCCAGGTA
The DNA here is from genome assembly GCA_963973395.1 of uncultured Acidimicrobiaceae bacterium. GTDB lineage: Bacteria > Actinomycetota > Acidimicrobiia > Acidimicrobiales > Ilumatobacteraceae > Ilumatobacter. Next base: position 7,122 of record CAXBAZ010000124.1, on the reverse strand, counting down.
GAACGTCGCCCCACCGACGGTGTCCATTTCTCGTTCGAGGTCGCATGCCGTGTTGCTGATGACCTGCTGGCTCCCGGCCACGCCCTGGCGACCTGCTGTCACCGTCGCTTGGCGAATCTCGATCGTTGCTGTCGCCGGATTGCCGCCCAAGTCGAACAGGTAGTCACCGGACTTCATGTAGTTGTAGGTGGCCCACTCGGGCTCGTAGTCGTAGAAGCCGGGTTCGAAGACCCGACAGGTGCCCCGGTCGTCGTAGTCTCCAGGGTTGCGGACGGTCAGCGATCCGAGACCCGGCACTGTGGGCTCGGAGAAGAGTTCGTCGGCGGTCTTGCTCGTGCACCACACGCCGCGGCTCGGCGGGTCGAACTGCAAGTTGCTGATCCCCGAGCCGTCCGAGAAGTACTCGCCTCCCTCCAGACATGATGGATCGGTGAACCAGAGGTGGCCACCGCTCACCTCGAGCGGGGCCTTCAGGTCCAGGTCGGCCAACGAATTCACATAGGTCGGACCGCCGAAGACCTTGTCCGAGCCCGCTCCCGACTGGGTCAGGAGTGCGGGTCCGCTGGCTCCGTTCCCGGTGACCGCGATCGCCCAACCGGTGATGTTCGAGAGTGTGCTCCCGATCGCTCGGCAGTCGACCTCCACGTCCGCGTCGTTGATCTGTGTCGGCACGTCGATCGTGATGCCACCGGCACCCGCCAGCGTCGTGCAGAGTGTCCCATCACTGTCGAGCCGATCGAGGACGTCGCGGATGCCTCCCTCGGCGGCCGAGAGTCGGTCGGCGCGTCCCTCGGCGACCTGGCCGTACCTCAGTGTGGTGGTTGCGTAGCGAGCGATCGAGACGACGACGAGACTGAGTACCACCGCGACGACGAGTACAAGCGGCAGGATGAGCCCGCGATCCCGTTGCGAGGCGCGTGCGGGGGCGGTCACGACGTCACCGTCATGCTCGACGACAACGAACTGACGACGCCTCGTACGTAGACGTCGAAGACAAAGGTCGACCCCCCGGTCCATGTGAGCTCCTGTCGTCTGAATGTGACCTGATTCGCGGGTGAGGGGAAGGTGAGGAACTCGAGAGTGCCGTTGTTGTCGTTGTCGTACGACAGCGTCACGATGCCGGAACAGTTGCCGACGGCGGCGATCGTCAACGTCACGTCGGACTTGAGCTGGTCCTTGTTCGTGCCGTTCGTGAACTTCGAAACCGATGGGCTCGATGGCGTGAGGCTCGTCACCTGACAGACGTTCACGGTGATCGTGATGGTCCCGCTCGCGGTTGCCTCTCCATCGTCAACGAGGTAGGTGAACGGCCCCGGGGAACTCGTTGTCCCGTCGGACTCGACGACGATCTGAGTTCCGGAAACGGTCACGGACAACGATGCCGGAATCCCTGTGAGGGTCACGGAGAGCGGATCGCCGTCAACGTCGGTGACCGGGAGTGCGATCGGGGTGGGTGTCCGCTCGGCGACGGTCTGCGTCACGTCGTCTGCGGTCGGTGCATTGTTGGCCGGAGCGTCGATGATCTGGATCGTGGCGTCGGACGATGCGGTCTGGCCGAACGAGTCGGTCACCGTGTAGTCGAACGTGCCCGCCACGTCGGCGGATGTTGCTGCTGGTGGAGGTGTCACCGTGACCTCGAGACCGGAGATCACCGTGACGGTCCAACCCGCTGCGACATTCGAGACGGTCGCACTGAGTGAGTCGCCGTCGGGATCGGTGCCTTCCAGCGAGATGACGGTCGATGAACCTGCGACCACCGAGCCGGTGACCGGCGTCGCGGCCGGCGGCTGATTTCCGGCGGGAGGCGGTGGGTACACGACCGGGGGTTCGGGGGGCAGCGTGACGGCCGGGTTGTTGGTGCGTGCCTCGATCTGAAACACCTCGCCGGCAGTGGTCGTCACCCGGAACGTGAGACCTTGGATCTCGGCGTCGACGACGAACGGTGTGACGACGATCGGCTCGTCTCCGGCCATCCAGGCGGTTTCGTCGATCGCAGGCAGGTCGGAAGTGAGGTTGGTGACGGTCGGGGCACCGCCGTTGGCGCACGCATGGCGCACGACCCGGTAGCCCTCGCTCGTCCCCACGTACCGGTAGCTGCTCGTGTAGGTGTTCGACAGCTCGCTCCACGTCAGCTTCGCGAGGTTGACACCCGGGCTCGCGCCTGTGCATCCGGTGGTCGACGATTTGGCGAGGTCGTAGCCTCCGGGAGGCGTCGAATTCACGTCCTCGGGTAGGTAGACGTTGAGGCCGAGGACCGTTCGCGAGTCGTCGACTCGTGCCTCGGTGGACGGCGACGTGCGCACGATGGCCACGAACGCCAGTGAGATCACCGTCCCGACCAGTCCGAGTATGACGACGACGAGGAGGAGCTCGACGAGCGTGGATCCGCGGTCCCGGTCTACGTCCGATGCCAGCCTCATGGGACGACCACGACTTCGACCGACTCGACGATCTTCCCCTCGGTGTCCTCGACTTGGACCTCGATCAACTGACGGTCGATCGGCTCGATACAGACGGCGGAGGAGTAGGTGGCGTCCGGTTGGGCGAACTCGGCGGGGCGAGCGATCTCGATCTGGTTCGCTCCCCAACTGGATGGGATGATGTCGGCTCGCGATCGCAGAGCGGTCTCGTAGCCGGTCTGAATCTGTAGCGCGGTCAGGGTCGATGCGCCGTCGTCACAGTCGAGGTAGTCGATGTCATTGATGAGGATCTCGGACGCCGATTGGAGCCACTCGTGAGCTCGGGCGTGGTCGCGCTCGATCGCCGACCCGATGATCGTCGTCCGCAACGCAGTGAGCGTGGCCACCACCGCAGTGCCGAGCAACACAACCGCGACAAGGATCTCGATGAAGCTGACACCGCCGTCGCCGTGAGGTCCCGGGTTCCGGTCGGTGCTGTCGCGGCGTCCAGACGGCGAAATCATGCCGAGTCGTGGGTTCGAGGCGCGTTCGGGTAGCGACCCGTCAGGGTCACGACTGAATCGCGATTGGTAGCCGAGATCGGCCATAGGTCGTCCTTGGGTTGTGGTCTTGTGCGACGACCTGAGGCTCGGGAAAAGCCAAGTCCGCCGCCCGCTCGAACGATGGTACCGCTCGCAGACGGTCGCTGTCCCGCGGAAACCCGCGAAACGTGGCAGGCAACCGGTGGGTTCGCGCACGGAGTGACCACCTGGGCGCATGGCGTACGCTGTCTTCATGGAAAGTTTCTGGAGGGCGGCTGGGATCCAGCTGGGGAAGCAGTGGAAGGTCGTCGCGGCAGCGGTCGTCGCCGTCACGGCGGTGCTCGCCATCGGACTGACGCAGGTCGAGTTCGCGACGGGACAGGACAGCTACTTGAATCCCGAGTCGCAGATCGCGATCGACAACGTGGAGTTCCAGGAGAACTTCGGCGGCGAGACGGTCATCCTGCTGATGTCGGCCAGTGAAGAAGGGGTCGACGTCGCCGATCTGGTCGGACCGGAGAATCTTCCGGTGCTCGAGCAGGTGACCGCAGCACTCGCGGACGTGGAGAACGTGTCGGCCGTCATCACCCCGCCGGTCTCGCTCACCTTCAGCGACGATCTGGTCCAGGGACCTGGACGTGCTGCACTCCTCGCAGCGGCCGGCCGGGACGACGCAGGTGGCGACGTGCGCGGTGCCGACATCCAGGTCGGCTTGGCGCGCGTCAATGCGATCGACGATCAGTCGCTGGGCAACCCCGCCTGGAACGACGTCTTGATCTACGGCAACGACGGTTTCGAACTCGTCGACGGCGAGCTCCAGGCACCGGCCGACGACGAGCGTGCCATTCGACTGTCGCTGGCCGGCACGTTCCCCGACGCGCAGACCGCGGTCGGCGGTGTGGTGCTCGACGGCAACCTCGACCTCGACGCCCAGTCGGCCGCCACGCAGGAGATCCTCGACATCCTCGACGACGTCGAGTTGGCGGGCTTCGACCTGACCGTCACCGGGTCGCCCGTCTACCTCAAGGAGATCAACGACTATCTCAAGGGCGGCATGCTCACGCTCGGCGCGATCGCGTTCGGTGTGATGGCGCTCGTGCTCGGCCTCATGTTCCGGGTCCGGTGGCGCCTGCTCCCGTTGCTCGCCGTGATGATCGGCGTGCTCTGGACGTTCTCGATCCTGGGCCTGATCGGCATCGACCTCAGTCTCGTCACGATCTCAGGGCTCCCGATCCTGATCGGCCTCGGCATCGACTTCGCGATCCAGATCCACAACCGTGTCGAGGAGGAACAGGTCCTCGACCACGACGAACACCCGATCGCCGAGACGGTCGCGAATCTCGCGCCGCCGCTGATCGTCGCCGCCGTCGCCGGCATCGTCGCGTTCCTGGCGCTGCAGCTGTCGAAGGTGCCCATGATCCGCGACTTCGGAGTGCTGCTCGCGATCGGCGTGACCGTGCTCGTGGCGGTCGGCATCGTCGTGCCGGCGGCGATTCTCGGCATTCGCGAGTGGACCACGCCGACCGCCGACCGGGGCGACTCGCTGGTGGAACAGATCGTCGTCAAGCTCGGCGGCCTTCCGACCAAGGCAGGCATCGCGCTCGTGCTCGCCTCGATCGTGCTGTTCGTCGGCGGGATCCTCGTCGAGGGACGCACGAAGATCGAGAGCGATCCGGTCAAGTGGATCGATCAGGGCTCGGAGGTCGTCGCCGACATCGAGCGCCTCGAGAACGAGACCGGGTTCGGCACCACGCTCGGCGTGCTGGTGCAGGCCAACAACGTGTACGACCAGGAGGTGATCGACCTCGTCCACGACTTCACGATCGCCGCGGAGGCACGCGACGACGTCGTGGCGTCGTCGAGCCTCGTCAACACGATCGCCAAGATCATCACGATTCCGGGAGCGACGGTCATCCCGCCGACCGAGGAGGAGATCGTGGCTGCGTCGACCGTCATGCCGGATGCGATCGCCCGCTCACTCGTGAACGACCAGCAGACCGCGGCGCAGATCAACCTGCGCCTCGCACCGGCCAGCCTCGAAGAACGGGCGGAGCTCGTCGACGAGCTCCGCGCCGAGCTCGATGCCCGCCTGGCCGACCTCGACCTCGAACCGGACAGCATCCTGCTCACCGACCTGCCCGCCGGTCAGGACCCGGTGCGCGTCACGCCGGCCGGCCTCGCCACCGTCGGCATCGGATTGCTCGAGAACCTGTCCGCGAACCGGGCGGCGTTGACGTACCTCTCGCTGTGCCTCGCTGGACTGTGGCTCGTGCTCAGGTTCCGCAGTCTGAGCCGTGCGTTGCTGGCGTTGGTGCCGGTGTTCCTCGCGGTGGGCGCCTCGTCGCTGATCGTCGGCCTCGCTGGCATCCAACTCAGCCCGCTGACGACCGTATCCGGGCCACTCGTGATCGCGAGTTGTACCGAGTTCTCGGTGCTCATCTTCGGGCGGTACCTCGAGGAACGCCAGACCGGTCTCGCCTCGCGCCTCGCCAGCGACACGGCTGCGGCCCGAACGGGTCGTGCGTTCTTCACATCGGCGGCGACCACGATCGGCGGCTTCGCCGTGCTGATGATCTCGCCGCTGCCGCTCCTGCGTGACTTCGGTCTGGTCGTGACGCTCAACGTCGCGATCGCGCTGCTGGCGGCGCTGGTCGTGATGCCGCCGATCATGGTCTGGGTGGACGACCGGGGCTGGCTGGGCATCGAGCCCCAGGTCGACCCCGACCGCTCGGTCCGACTCGCGGCACCGGTTCCCGGGGATCAGACCGTGTTGGCGGGTGTCGGCGCCGTGGCGTTCATCGGCGCCGCGGCTGGGGTCTACGCGTCCGCCGACACCTCACAGGGCTCGGCGGCCTCGGTCGAGTACGGAGCGGTCGCGTTGCCGACCACCACGACCACGACCACCACGACGACCACCACGCCGCCGACCACGGTGCCCCCGACGACCGTGCCGCCGACCACGGTCGAAGGCCAGGAGCCACCACCATCGACCGCGGCGCCCGCCACAACTGAACCGAGTGGGCCTGCGATCGACCCGGCCGACTTCCCCGACACCGTGCCGGAAGGTGTGTTCGCTCCCGCGCTGTTCGGGTTGTTGACCGACGCCGGCCTGCCGGGCAACACGGCGAACTGCGTGATCGCGACCTCGTTCGAACGCGGTGGTGGCGAAGACGTACTCGTGCCGCTCCTGTTGGCGAGCGATCCGACCGCACTCGAGACCGTCCGCCAGGCGGGCGCCGACTGCGGAGCGCCCGCCGACCAGATCGACGCCGCGATCGCAGCCGGCACCGGCGGCTGACCAGTCGCCCGGAGGGGGTCAAACCCCCTCCGGCCAGGTCAGGTCAGGTCAGGTCGGACGATCACCGACCAGGTGGCCTCTGCGGTGACCTCCCTGCCAGTCCTCCTGTTCGGAGGGCGCGTCGACACCCCCGAGGATCGCGAGGCGGGGTCGTTCGCGGAGGCTGCGCTTCATCTCGGCAAAGCCCGGGAAGTTCGCCAGCGTCGTGACCGCGTCCCAGAGCGGCAACGCCTCGTCGGGGTCGGGCACGCGCGAGATCACCGGACCGAAGAACGACACGCCGTCCGGTGGCCGGAACGTGATGATCGGTGTGCCGACATCGCGACCGGTGCGAGAGAGCGCCAGCTCCGACTCGGCGTCGAGGAGTTCATCCCACGCCGTGTCGTCGAGCGATGCCGCGAAGCGGGTCGGCAGACCGGCTGCCTCCAGCACCTCGACGACGTGGTCGTGTGTGCTCAGGCGGTCGCGCATGCCAGACCCCTTCGGTCGGTCCCAATAGCTCTCGCCGTAGGCCGTCACGAGCGCCCCGAGCGGCTCGCGTCCGAGTTCGTCGCGGATCGCGGCGGCGACCCGCAGCATGCGCAGTCCGGCCGTGTGCCCGAACTCGTACTCGGGCGGAAACTCCGTGGCGTAGTCCTTGTGCTTGTTGACGAGTCGGAGCGAGATGAATCGCCAGTCGACCCGGAAGTCGCTCTGGGCAGCGACCTCCACGACCCACCTCGACGTGATCCAGGCGAACGGGCACACCGGATCCCAGAAGAACTCGATGTCGTAGGCCGGGTCGGAGGGTGGTGGTGACGTAGGGGTCATACCGGTCCCAACTCGACCCGGCACGCTCGCATTCCGGTCAGCGCTCAGACACGATCGGAGGCAGCCGGAACCG
>CAXBAZ010000123.1:0-8446 GCA_963973395.1 uncultured Acidimicrobiaceae bacterium | reverse complement strand
ATGGCCTCGATGTCGCCGACACCGGTGGGCCGAAGCAGGTATCGCTCGACCGGTGAGGTGTTCATCGCCGGTCGGCGTCGACGTCGGCGTCGACGTCGAACACGAAGCGGGTCGCTCGTGCCGGGAAGGCGGTCAGCGTCCACGCGAAGACACGATGCGGTCGCAGCATCCAGAAGGGATGGAAGTCCGCGTCACCGTCGCCGAAGTACTGGGGGTACTTCTCCACGTTGGCGACGCCGACCGCGCGGGAGACCGCCAGGGAAGGATCGGTCACCAGCTCCACATCGCCTTCGAGCACGACCGCGTGATCGTCGTCGGGCAGACTGACCGATACCGCAGGGCGGACCTGCAGGTGCTGCACCCACCGTGTTTCCGGCGAGCCTCCGAACGCCAGTGTGGTGTCGACGAACACGCCGTCGACCGGTCGCAGGTGAGGGCGCCCGTCGTCGGTCGTCGTTGCGAGCCAGTAGTTGGGTGACGCGGCGATCCGCTCCGCCACGTCGCCCCATGCCAGCAGCGTGGCGGTCGTCTCGTCCGTCTGGCCGTACTCGGCCGGGAACCGGGCGGGAACCGCGACGGGGTCGGTCGTCGGGTCGTTCGTCGGGCCGTTCGCCGCGTCGGTCGTCATCGCATCCTCCTGAGGTGCCGTGGGGAAATTCATTCATAACCGATCAGTCGTTTATAATTACCAGATGCCCCGGACCAAGACAATCCCCGACGACGTGTTGCTCGAGGCCGCCCTCGACATCGTCCACCGCACCGGCCCGGCCACGCTCTCCTTCGCCACACTCGCCGACGCCGTCGGCCTCGCGAGCTCGACGATCGTCCAACGCTTCGGTTCCAAGGCCGACCTGCTGCGAGCCACGCTGCTGCACGCCTGGGACCGGCTCGACGCCGATACCGCCGCCGCCGCAGCGGCGGCCTCGCCCGACGCCGCCGGCGTCGTCGACATGCTCGTCGCGCTCAGCGGCAGCTACGAGGCGAACGATTTCGCCGACCAGCTGATGGTGCTGCGCGAAGACCTCCGCGACCCTGTGTTGCGGGCCCGCGGCGAGGCTTGGATCGCCACCCTCTGCGAGCAGATCGAACAGCACCTCGCCGACGCACTCGACATTCCCGACGGCACCGAGGGTCTCGGCGAACTCATCGTCACCCACTGGCAAGGCACGCTGACCGTGTGGGGCTTCACCCGCCCCGGCCCGCTCCCCGACGTCGTCCGCCGCTCGCTCGACACACTCTTGCGCCGTGTCGTGCAGCAACGATGACGACGGCCACCGAGCATCGTTGAGCGAGCGTTGAGGGGCCACCGTCATCATGTGGCGATGGATCGGACGGAACGCCCCACGACCTCCTCACCGACGCGACCGGACCGTCGACGAACGTCCGTGCGAACGATGCTGGCGACGCTGCTGGCCGTCTCCGGCGTCCTGACCGCGCCGCCTGGTGCGTCGCCGGTCCGGGCCGAGCACACCCTGGACCTCGTCTCGCTCGTGCCGGCCCGAATCCTGGAGACGCGGACGGGGCCGGACGAGACGACGATCGACGGCGAGTTCGAGGGCATCGGACGACAGTCGGCCGGGGCGACGGTGGAGCTCACCGTCGCCGGGCGCGGCGGTGTGCCGAGCGACGCGGACGCGGTGTTCCTGAACCTGACGGCGGTCACGCCGTCGGCGCCGGGGTTCCTGACGGCGTTCCCGTGTGGCGCGGCCCGCCCGCGGACGTCGAACGTCAACTACGGCCCGGGCGACGTCGCCCCGAACGCGGTGCTGGCGAAGATCGGCTCCGACGGGAAGGTGTGCATCTACACGCTTGCAGCCACCGACATCATCGCCGACGTCAACGGCTACGTCCCGGTCGCCGGGACCCCGGAGAGCGTCGTCCCGGCGCGATTGCTGGAGACCCGGACGGGCCCGGACGAGACGACGATCGACGGCGAGTTCGAGGGCATCGGACGACAGTCGGCCGGGGCGACGGTGGAGCTCACCGTCGCCGGGCGCGGCGGTGTGCCGTCCGACGCGGACGCGGTGTTCCTGAACCTGACCGCGGTCACGCCGTCGGCGCCGGGGTTCCTGACGGCGTTCCCGTGCGGCGCGCCCCGCCCGCAGACGTCGAACGTCAACTACGGCGCCGGTGACATCGCCCCGAACGCGGTGCTGGCGAAGATCGGCGCCGACGGGAAGGTGTGCATCTACACGCTCGCAGCCACCGACATCATCGCCGACGTCAACGGGTTCGTGCCCGACGGTGGCACGCCGGGAACCTCGGTGCCCGCCCGCATCCTCGAGACCCGCGTCGGTCCCGACCTGACGACGGTCGACGGGCAGTTCGAGGGCATCGGACGTCGTTCGGCCGGTTCGACCGTCGAGCTCGTGGTCGCAGGCCGCGGTGGTGTGCCGGACGACGCGGACGCCGTGTTCCTCAACGTGACCGCGATCCTCCCCGATGCCCCCGGGTTCGTCACGGTCTACCCGTGCGGGTCGCCCCGCCCGCAGACGTCGAACATCAACTACTTCCCGGGGGACGTCGCCCCGAACTCGGTCCTCGCGAAGATCGGCACGGACGGGAAGGTGTGCATCTACACCCTGGCGGCGACCGACATCATCGTCGACGTCAGCGGTCACGTCCCCGAACCGGTCCTCGACGGGCTCGTCGACGCCTCCGTGGGCCGCGGCCACGCCTGCGCCGTCGACCACAACGGGTCCGTCAGCTGCTGGGGCGTCTACACCAACGGGGAACTCGGCGTCGGCCAGATCGACCTCGACGGCACCAACAGCACGCTGCCGGTGACGATCCCGAACCTCTCGGCGACCGAGGTCCACGCCGCGGACTTCTTCACCTGTGCCCTCCGCACGGATGGCGGTGTGGCGTGCTGGGGCCGGAACACCAACGGTCAGCTCGGCGACGGCACCACCACCGATCGCCTCTCGCCGGTCGACGTCAGCGGGTTGACCGACGTCATCGATGTCTCGGTGGGACTCAAGCATGCCTGCGCCGTGCGCTCGAACGGCGAGGTGTGGTGCTGGGGCGACAACGGCGCCGGTCAGCTCGGCGACGGCACCCAGGCCGACAGCGCATCGCCCGTGCAGGTCGCGGGGCTGCCGGCCGGGAAGTCGCCGATCGGGGTCGACGCCGGCCGCGAGCTGTCCTGCGTCGTGATGGACGACGGCACCGCAGCGTGCTGGGGACGAGGAATCGTCGGCCAGCTGGGAGCTCCCGGCGGCACGAGCCCCACGCCGGTCGTCGTCACGGGTCTCGACGATGCCGTCGAGATCGAGACCGGGCAGAACCACACCTGCGCACGACTCGGCGACGGGGAAGTGCAGTGCTGGGGACGGCTCGACAATGCCGGCAACGGCCAGGGCTCCGGATCGACGGCGACACCACAGACGGTCGTCGGCCTCGCCGGCGTCGTCGACATCAGCGTCGGGTACACGACGACGTGTGCGGCGCTGGACGACGGCACCGCGCGCTGCTGGGGCGAGAACGGTTCGGGTGAGGTCGGCAACGGCACGGTCGGCACCGACGCCGAGCTGACGCCGATCGTCGTGCAGGGCATCGACGGAGAGGTGCTGATGGTCCACGCATCGAGCGGGGGTAGTTCGACGTGCGCGACGCTCGCCGACACGAGTCTCGTCTGCTTCGGCAGGAACGCCGACAAGCAACTCGGGGTGATCACCGATGGTCGCCGGCCGTCCGCCGTCCCGCTCGTCGTCGGCTCGTCGGGTTTCGGCTGAATCAGTGCCCTGACGGTTGGTGCCTGACGGTTGGTGCCAGGCACCAACCGTCAGGTCGACGGCCCGGGCGGCGCGGCGGGTCGACTCGGTAGGGTGCAGCGTATGGCTACTCCTTTCCCGCCCTTTGACGGATCCGCGCCGAAGCAGCAGCAGTTCTCAGAACCGCCCGAGATGGGGATCGACCCCGCCAAGCGGTACACCGCGGTGATGAGTACCTCGATGGGTGACATGGTGATCGCCCTCGATCCGGGCAAGGCGCCCAAGACCGTCAACAACTTCGTGTTCCTCGCGCTCAACCACTACTACGACGGCGTGATCATCCACCGGATCATCAAGGGCTTCGTCTGCCAGGGCGGCGATCCGACCGGCACCGGTCGCGGCGGCCCCGGCTATCGGTTCGACGACGAGCTCCCCAAGCCCGGTCAGTACGAGATCGGCTCGGTCGCGATGGCGAACGCCGGACCGAACACGAACGGCAGTCAGTTCTTCCTCATCTCCGGTCCCAACGGCGCCGGCCTGCCACCGCAGTACTCGCTGTTCGGCAAGATCGTGAAGGGCCTCGACGTACTCGACGCGATGCAGAGCGTTCCGACCGGCGGCGGCGACCGTCCGAAGCAGGACGTGGTGATCAACTCCGTCACCGTCACCGAGCACGACGACTGATTCCGGCCGGATCGCCCGCTGGCTGCGTTCCGCCTCACCGCTCGCTGTCCAAAGACAGCTCGGGTTCGTCGCGCCTTGCCAGCGGACGATCCGACTCGGAATCAATGAACTGATCTACGTCGTCCTGCCAAGAGCGCCGTTCGACCAGTTTCGGGGTGGCGGGCGTGTCGCGGCCTCGGGCGTCCGGGGCGCAGGATCGCGACACGGCGTCGGTCGAGCTCCCGGTTCCTGGTGGGCGTGTCGGGTTGGCGGGCCTCCGGGGCGCAGGATCGCGACACGGCTCGGTGATGACCTGGGGTCGGTCGGGTGTGACAGCCGCGTGCGAGGCTGGACCGGATGGCCGGCCGTACACAACTGTCCAACGCGCAGGCCCGTCGGTTGGCGCTCGGTGCGCAGGGGTTCGCCGACCGCCGTCCGACCGGCCGCGTCGATCGCCGCCACCTGCGCCGGGTGCTCGACCGCATCGGGCTGATCCAGATCGACTCGGTCAACGTCCTGGTCCGCAGCCAAGAGCTCCCGCTGTTCGCCCGACTCGGGCCGCATCCGCGCTCGTTGATCCACGACGCCACCGCCGCCGGTGAGCTGTTCGAGTACTGGGTCCACGAGGCGAGCCACGTGCCGACCGCTCACCACCACCTGTACCGCTGGGCGATGGACACGCCACGTCGATGGGCCGGCTTCCGGAAGTTCCGTGCCGAACGCGCCGACTTCATCGAGGACGTGTACGAGATCGTGCGCGAGCTTGGTCCGCTCGCGGCCGGTGAACTCAGCGAACGCGACGGCGCGAAGGGCCCGTGGTGGGACTACGACGACGCCAAGGTCGCGCTCGAGATCCTGTTCGACCTCGGTCGTGTGACCGCCGTCCGCCGCTTGCGTGACTTCGCGAGGCTGTACGACCTGACCGAGCGGGTGATCCCGGCCCACGTGCTCGCCCGCCCCGCGGTGCCCGAACGTGAGGCCCGCAAGGAGCTGCTGGTGCTCGCCGCTCGATCACACGGCGTCGGTACGATCGCCGACCTCGCCGACTACCACCGGCACAAGTTCTGCAAGCCGCTCGTGGCCGAACTCGTCGAGGAGGGCCGCCTGCTCGAGGTCGACGTCGAGGGATGGGCCCAGCCCGGCTACCTGCACCCCGACGCCAAGCTGCCGCGACGGATCGAGGCGCGGGCGTTGCTCAGTCCGTTCGACCCGGTCGTGTGGAGTCGTGACCGGACCGAGCGGCTGTTCGGATTCCACTATCGGATCGAGATCTACGTCCCGGCTGCCAAGCGCCGGTTCGGCTACTACGTGCTGCCGATCCTGCTCGGCGATTCGCTCGTCGGTCGTCTCGACCTCAAGGCCGACCGGGCGAATCGGGCGTTGCTCGTGCAGAGCGCGTGGTCCGAGCCGGGTGTGCCGACCGCACACGTTGCCGACGAGGTGGCGGTGGAGTTGGCGTCGATGGCCGGATGGCTCGGTCTCGAACGGGTCGAGGTCGCGCCGAGGGGCGACCTGAGCGACGACCTCCGTCGGGCGGTGTCCGCCGTGCCGGTCCACGACCAGGTGTGACCGCACCCGAGTGCGTCAGGTGCGGACCACGTCGGGTGGTGCCTGCAGTGCCCAGCGAAGACCACGCGTGACGACGTCGCCGGCCGGACGCACGATCACCGTTTCGGCCACCGGCAGCCACGGCAATCCGAGGGGACGACGGGCCCAGCGTGGCAGCATCCCGACCGCGCTGGCGGCGAGCACCGCGTACGGCCCACGTGCGGCGAGCGACATCGGGGGCTGCCACAGGAGGTAGCGGGCGACCTCGCGTGCCTGCCGCCCGCCGTGCAGCTCGCGGCGGAACGATCGGAGCTGGTCGGCGAGCGCGCGTGTGGACTCGGGCGGCGCCGGAACCCCGAGCGCCCGCGCGATCACGGCCATCTGTGCCACGTACTCGTCGGCATCGGCTGCGCTGATCGGCTCGCCGCCGTAGCGGCGGTAGGCGGCGAGGAAGCTGTCGACCTCGGCGACGTGGACCCACCGGAGCAGATGCGGGTCGTTCGCCCGGTACGGCCGACCGTCGGGCGCCACGCCGACGACGTGCTCGTGCACCTCGCGCACCCGCGCGACCGCCTGCCGGGCGTGTTCGGCCGACCCGAACGTGGTGGCGGCCAGGAAGTAGGCGGTCCGCTGGAGCCGCCCCCACGGGTCGGAGCGGTAGTCGCTGTGGTCGGCGACGCCGGCCATCGCCAAGGGGTGGAGCGATTGCAACAGCAGCGCTCGGAGCCCACCGACGAACATCGCACTGTCGGCGTGCACCCGGCGGATCACCGCATCGTCGTCGAACCAGCGCTCGGTTGCCGTCGCGTGGATCTCGCCGTGGCGCTGCGCGGCGTCGGGCCCGGCCACGCGGCTGCGCACCTGACCGGCGATCCACACCCGGACGTCGTCGCTGGTCGCCATCCCAGCATCGTGACACGGGAGAACTACGCTCGCTGGTCGTGACGTCGGATCCGCCGTTCCTCATCGATCCGTCCGACGACGACGAAGACGTCGCCGAACTCCCCGACGGTGTCGCCTCGCGCGGTGCGGTCGACCTGCGTCCGCTCGTCAACGCCCAACGCATCCCCGGTTGGGTCGTACGAGCGATCGTGCTGTTCTGGATCGGCTACGTCGTGGTCGCCGTCCTCGGGCGGGTCTGGGATCGCCTCGCCGGGCTCGGCCTGCTGCTCCTGATCTCGCTGTTCCTGTCGCTCGCGATCGAGCCCGGCGTCAACCGACTGCACCGGCGGCGAGGCTGGCGGCGCGGCAGCGGCACCGCGCTGATCCTGTTCGGTGTGCTGTTCGCAGCCGCGGTGTTCGTCGGGGCGATCGGCACGCTCGTGGGGTCGCAGATCGCCGACCTGCTGCAGAACTCCGAGACGTACATCCGTGACACGGTCGACACGATCAACGACACGTTCGGCACCGAGCTCGACGCGGAGGAGGTCGTCGAGGAGTTCAACCGCGACGACGGTCCGGTGCAGCGCTTCATCGACGGCCAGCAGGACAACGTCGTCCGGCTCTCGATCCAGGCCCTGAGCGGGATGTTGGCGGCGCTTTCGATCATGCTCTTCACGTACTACCTCGTGGCCGACGGACCGCGGCTGCGGCGTGCGATCTGCTGTCGACTGCGCCCCGATCGGCAGCGTCAGGTGCTCGCGGCATGGGAGCTGGCGATCACCAAGACCGGCGGCTATCTCTACTCGAGGGCGCTGCTCGCACTCCTGTCCGCCCTCTTCCACTGGATCGTCTTCCAGTCGGCCGACATCCAGGCACCGATCCCGCTCGCACTCTGGGTCGGGCTCGTCAGTCAGTTCCTGCCCGTGGTCGGCACGTACATCGCCGGGCTGCTGCCGGTGCTGATCACCTTCCTCGACGACCCGCTCAAGGCGGCGATCGTGTTGGCGTTCATCATCGTCTACCAGCAGATCGAGAACTACTTCTTCGCCCCGCGCATCACGGCCCGCACGATGGAACTGCACCCGGCGGTCGCGTTCGGAGCGGCGCTCGCGGGCTTCTCGCTGCTGGGTGCCGCAGGTGCGCTGCTCGCGCTCCCGGCGGCGGCCATGCTGCAGGCGATCGTCGGGGAGTGGGGTGAGCGACACGAGGTGGTCGAGAACGACCTCGTCGAACTCGGCGTCCGCCTCGACCGGGTGAGGTCCGGCGATCCGGTCGCCGGCGATCCGGACGCCGGCGATGACGACGGCGGTCGGCGCGATGGCTGACCTCGAGCTGCTCGCGATCACCGATCGATCCGGCTTCGACGAGAGCCGGCATCACGGGGTGGTCGTCGCCGTCGACGGGACGGGCGCGGTCGTGACCCGGCTCGGCGACATCGACGCCCCGATCTATCCGCGCTCGTCGAACAAGCCGATGCAGGCCGACGCTCTCCTCGGCCTCGGATGGGAGGCGACCCCCGAGCAGGTGGCGCTCGCATGTGCGAGCCACGACGGCACCGAACGTCAGGTGACGATCACACTCTCCACCCTCGCGGCCGCGGGTCTCACCGAGGCGGCGTTGCAGAACACGGCCGATCTCCC
>CAXBAZ010000122.1:0-8447 GCA_963973395.1 uncultured Acidimicrobiaceae bacterium | reverse complement strand
GGGTCGGGGACAGCTGGGTCGTCAACGCCGGTCGCCAGCGCGGACCGGTCCCGACACATGCCATGATCGATCTGACGACGGGACTGGCCGAGTGGTGGTCACCGTTCGGCCGTGCCGACGAACACCTCTGGCCCGCAGCAGATGTGCTGTCGGCGCCGTCGTCGACCGGTCAGTAATACGGGTCGGGATCGCGCTCGGAGCCCGGTTCGACCGTCGGCTGCTCACCCACGGCGAGTTGGGCGAGGATCCCGTCGAGCAGCTCCAGGTGGCCGCCGGCCGACGCGTACTGCAACTTGACGTCGGCGAGGTAGCCGACGAGGCGATCGAGGCGTGCGGCGAGGGTTCGGGCGATCTCGAGCAGCGCCACCGGGTCGCCGGCCATGAACGCCAGCGGCTCGTCGACGACGTGCACCTTCGACGCCACGACAGCGGTCACCGTGGCGCCGGGGGTCGTGCCGAGCAATACCGAGATCTCGCCGATCACGGCACCGGGTTCGGTGATGGTGGCGACCCTGGCGCCGTGATGGGTGACGTCGAGAGCGCCGTCGATCAGTACGAACATCGCATGGGCCGGCTCGCCCTCGGTGACGAGCACCTGCCCGGCGGCGATGTCCCGAACCGGGAGTCCGGTGCAACGCTCGAGCAGGTTCGACATCGGAGTGATGCTACGCGGGACGTGTGTCGAGCACCGCACGTTCGTGCGGGAGGTCGTGCCAGTCGCGGAGTTTGTCGACGACGGAACGGAGATGGTCGGTCGTGGCGGACGCGGCCCCGACCGGGTCGCCCGCCGTGATCGCCGCCACGATCGCTGCGTGCTGCTCCAACGATTCGCTCGGTCGGCCCGGCATCAGCGCCAATTGGAACTGATGGTGATAGGCCCGGTTGCGCAGCGCGCCGACCAGCTCGGACGCGACCTGATGTCTGCCGATCTCACGGATCAGCTGGTGCAGCTCGGCGTTGAGATCCGAGTACGCCACGTGGTCGCCAGAGTCGACCACCTCGCGCATGCGGGTGATGACGTCGACGAGCTGGGCCCGCTCGTCGTCGGTCGCATTGGCGGCGGCCCGGCTCGCCAGCAGACTCTCCAACGCCGCGCGAGCCTCGGCGATCTGAATCGCTTCGTCGACGGAGATCCGCCGAACCGTCGCCCCGCGGTTCACCTCGCGCGCGACCAGTCCCTCGCCGTCGAGCTCGCCGAGCGCGGCCCGTACCGCAGCCCGCCCGCAGCGGTACCGCTCGCACAACTGGAGTTCGACCAGTCGTACTCCCGGTTCGAAGACACCGGTGAGGATGTCACGCCGCAACTCGGCGGTGACGTCGTCAGGGTGGCGGGTGGTGCGCCGCCCAGCGGTCGTTCGGGAGGTTCGGGTCACGGCAGCCTCATGATGTGATCGACGGGGTTCGATCGATGCCCGAGAGTATCCGATCGTCGACGAACGACCCCGAGTACCGGATGCGCACGGTCGGTACCCACGGGCCGCGTCGGGCAGACTGCAGGCAGCAACCATGCCGACACGACCAGACGACCTCCCGCCGATCCTGCGGCACATGCCACCCGGCCCCGACGAAGGTGCCCTGCTCGACGGGTTCGCGACCTACACGGTCGAGCAGGGGATCGAGATGTACCCCGCTCAGGAGGAGGCGGTGCTCGAGCTGATCGCGGGGAACAACGTGATCCTGAACACACCGACGGGTTCCGGCAAGTCGCTCGTCGCGGTGGCCGCCCACTTCGTCGCGCTCGCCCGCGACGAGCGGAGCATCTACACCGCCCCGATCAAGGCGCTCGTCTCCGAGAAGTTCTTCCAGCTCTGCGAGACGTTCGGATCGAACCTGGTCGGCATGATCACCGGCGACGGCAGCGTCAACCCCGATGCACCGATCATCTGCTGCACCGCAGAGATCCTCGCCAACTGGGCACTGCGCGACGGCGAACGCACCGAGGTCGACGTCGTCGTCGCCGACGAGTTCCACTTCTACGCCGACCCGCAACGAGGTTGGGCATGGCAGCTGCCACTGCTCGAACTGCCGCGTTGCCAGTTCCTCCTGATGTCGGCGACGCTCGGGTCGACGACGTTCTTCGAGGAGGAACTCACCAAGCGCACGGGCCGCGAGACCGCCCTCGTGCGATCGACCCAGCGACCCGTTCCGCTCGACTTCCAGTACCGGACGACGTCGCTGCACCGCTCGATCGAGGAGCTGCTCGAATCCGGTCGGGCGCCGATCTACCTCGTGCACTTCACCCAGCGCGAGGCCACCGAAGCGGCGCAGGGCTACCTCAGTCTCGACCCGCTCACCAAGGACGAGAAGCAACGGGTGAAGGACCTGATCGGCGGGTTCCGTTTCGACTCACCGTTCGGGAAGACGTTCCGACGGTTCCTGGTCGGCGGCGTGGGGGTGCACCACGCCGGTCTGCTCCCGAAGTACCGACTGCTCGTCGAGCGGCTCGCCCAGGCCGGACTCCTCAAGATCATCTGTGGCACCGACACGCTCGGTGTCGGCGTCAACGTGCCGATTCGGTCGGTGCTGTTCACGCAGCTCTGCAAGTACGACGGCAGCAGCGTGCGGATCCTGCGCGTCCGCGAGTTCCAGCAGATCGCCGGCCGCGCCGGCCGGCGCGGCTTCGACGACCGTGGCGACGTGTGGGCGCAGGCACCCGAACACGTGGTCGACAACCAACGGCTCGCCGAGCAGGCCGAGACCGACGCGAAGAAGCGCAAGAAGATGGTCAAGAAGAAGGCACCCGAACGTGGCTACGCCCACTGGGACGAGGGCACCTTCGACCGGCTCGTCACCGGCGACCCCGAACCGTTGACGTCGAGCTTCGACGTCAACCACCAGATGGTCATGAGCCTGCTCGACCGCCCGGGCGACGGCTGTGCGGCGGTCCGCCGGCTGATGGTCGAGAACCACGACACGCGGCGTCGGCAGCGCGGGCACATCCGCCGGGCGATCTCGATCTACCGGTCGCTCGTCGACGCCAACCTGCTCGAGTTCCCCGATCCGCCCGACGAGCGCGGGCGGCGCGTGCGGGTGAACTTCGACCTGCAGGACGAGTTCGCCCCCACCAGCCGCTGTCGCTGTGGGCGATCGATGCGATCACCCACCTCGACCGGGAACTCCTGGTCGAGGTCCGACCCGAGCGGTCGGGCCGACGGCCCGACCGGCCACGGCGTGACGACGCCGACGACGCCCCTGTGACGTCCGGCGGGGCGTTCGCCGGCCTGGCCGAGATGCTCGACCTCGACCCGGACGGCGGACCCGAGGTTGGTGAGCACGACGATGGCGAACTCGACCGCGACGACCGCGACGACCGTGACGACCGCGCCGATCCCGGCCGGCCCGACGTCGAGCACAGAACGGTCGTGATCGGTGCGACCGGCGACATCGACCGTTCGCTGGCGATCCTGACGATCATCGAGGCGGTCCAGGAGAGCCCGGCGGTGGTGATCGCGGCGCAGCTCCGCAAGGCCAAGGATGCGCTGATGAGCGAGATGAAGTCGTCGGGCGTCGAGTACGAGGAACGTATGGAGCGACTCGCCAAGGTCGAACCACCCCGCCCGATGAAGGACTGGATCTACGGCGACTTCAACGAGTTCCGGCGCCATCATCCGTGGGTGGGCGGCGACACGGTCAAGCCGAAGTCGGTCGTGCGCGACCTGTTCGAACGGGCGATGACGTTCGGTGAGTACATCGACCACTACGGCCTCAAGAACTCGGAGGGCGTCGTGCTCCGCTACGTCTCCGACGTCTACAAGGGGCTGATGCAGAACGTCCCCGCCGACGCCGGCAGTGACGAGCTCGACGACATCATCCACTGGCTCGGCGCACTCGTCCGTCAGGTCGACTCGAGCCTGCTCGACGAATGGGAACGGCTCCAGCATCCCGACGACGAGTCGGATGTCGCCGTCAGACCCGGATCGACCGGCGACGACGGCCCGGCCACGATCACCAGCGACGCACGCGCCTTCCGCACGATGGTCCGCAACGAGGCGTTCCGGTGGGTCGAGCACCTGGCCCGGCGTCGACGGCCGCCGAACGCCGACCCCGACCTCGACGTCACCGCCGCGATGGAGCCGTACTGGGCCGAACACGATCACATCGAGATCGACGGCGACGCCCGGCACGCCGACCGGTTCACGTTCGACGCGGCGACCGGTCGTGTCGAGCAGACCGTGCACGACCCGGCCGGCCACGACGACTGGCGGCTCGTGGGCCGTGTCGACCTGGAGGCATCACGGGTCGAGGATCGGCTCGTCGCCTGGCTGATCGAGATCGTCCGCCCGGTGTAGTCGGCGTTCAGTCGCGCCGGCCGCGCAGGCGGTCGATCTGGCGCCGGTCGCGTTTCGTCGGGCGTCCGGCACCGCGCTCGCGTACGGCGAAGACGTCGGCGACCTCCCGCTCGGGCGGGGGAGGACTGTGGTCGGCGTAGCACTCGACGGCGGCCGCGGCCCCGACCCGCTTCGTGAGGAGCCGCTCGACGACGACGATCCGCCGCCGCTGGTGGAGGTACGCCTCGACCCGATCGCCGACCTGCACCGGTGCAGCCGGCTTGACCGCTGCACCGTTGATGTCGACGTGACCGCCGCGACAGGCAGCGGCTGCCTCGGAACGCGTCTTGGTCAGCCGCACGGCGTGCAGCCACTGGTCGATGCGGACGGTCGCGGCGGTCTCGATGCCGCCATTCTGCCAGGGCGCTCAGCGGACAGGTCGCTGCGCTCCTTTTCATTCCGCTGAGCTGCCCCCGTGACGATGTGGTCGCAGTTCGCCTATCGGCTCACGCTCCAGTCCCGGCTCGACCGTCGGCTCGACAGCGCGGCAGACTCCGGCCATGCGCATGCGCCTCCGACAGATCGTGATGGTGGCGGAGGACCTCGCCGCCGCGGAACAGCGGATCGAGCACGAGCTCGGACTCGAGCTCTGCTACCGCGACCCGGGCGTCGCCGAGTTCGGTCTGCGCAACGCGCTGTTCCCGATCGGCGACCAGTTCCTCGAGGTGGTGTCACCGACACGGCCCGGCACGACGGCCGGCCGACAGATCGACAAGCGCGGCGGTGACAGCGGGTACATGGTGATCCTCGAGGTCGACGATCTCGATCCGCTCCGTCGGCGGTTCGACGAGCACGGCGCCCGGATCGTGTACGAGGCCGTCGCCGACGGCATCGTCGGCCTGCACCTGCATCCGGGTGACGTCGGCGGGGCGATCCTGTCGGTCGATCGCGCCGACACGTGGGGCGAGTGGCCCTGGGCCGGACCGGAGTGGCGCGACCACGTCGGTCGCGGCACGGTGAACGAGGTCCTCGCCGTCGTGATCGAGGCCGACGACCCGGCTGCGATGTCGGCGCGTTGGGCCCAGCTCCTCGGATGCGAGGTGACCGACGACGTGGTCGCGCTCCCCGACGGTGGCGAGATCCGGTTCGTGCCGACCGGTGAGCGCGGGGAGGGAGTGAGCGGTTTCCTGCTCGGCACCGACCGTGATCAGGCGGGTTCGACGACGATCTGCAACTGCCGGTTCGACATCGTCACCAAGGGTTGAACTTCACCGACCCGTGAAGTTCGGCGGGCGCTTCTCCACGAACGCCGCCGCCGCCTCACGGTGATCGGCGGTGCTCATCGAGCGCACCATGTTCGTCGCCTCCGCGTCGAGTGCGGTCGCGAGGTCGCAGTGCAGCGCCCGGTTGAGGTTCTCCTTCATCAGGCGCTGCGCGACCGGTGCCTGCTGGGCCAGTGCCTGGCACCAGTCGAGTGCGGCCTGGTCGAAGCCGTCGTCGGGCAGCACCTGGTTGACGAGTCCGAGGTCGGCCGCCTGCCGTGCCGAGAGCCGCGGCGTCGTGAAGTACAACTCCTTGGCTTTCGCCGGGCCGACGAGTTGGGTGAGGAACCACGAGCCGCCGAAGTCACCCGACGCGCCGACGTTCGCGAAGGCGGTCATCAGGATCGCCCGCTCCGCGGCGAGGCGGATGTCGGCAGCCAGCGCGATCGACAGGCCGGCACCCGCCGCCGCTCCCGGCAGGGCCGCCACGACCGGTTTGGGGTGCTCGTGGAGCGCCAGCGACACTGCCCGCTGCCGCTTCCGGAGGTAGGCGACGCGGTCTTCCACCCCGTCGGGCTGCCCGGTGCGTCGTGACCCTGCCTGGTGGGCCTCGTTCATGCCCTTGACGTCACCGCCGGCGCAGAACGCGCCACCCGCGCCCGTCACCAGTACCACCCGCACGTCGGTGTTCTCGGCGAGCAGGGGGAGGGCGACCCCGAACCCGTGGTACACCCCCTCCGACAGTGCGTTGCGCCGCTCCGGCCGGTTGAAGGTGATCACGCCGACGTTCCCCTCGATGCGTGCGAGCAGGTCGTCGGAGCCGGTGTCGATGGTGTCGCCCATGTGCCGAGCATGCCATCGGGCCGCGGCGACCGGCGACTCGGATCTGCGATGATGATGACATGGTCTCCCTCCTCAAGTCGGAGTACGAACTCGGCGAACCCGTCGCCGACGACCCGCTGGTCTGGGTCATCGACGACTTCGTGAGCGAGATCGAGCGTGAGCACATCATCGAACTGGGCTCGCCGAACATGAGCGTCGCCAAGGTCAGCCGGCTCGGCAAGAACGCGACGAGCGAGAAGCGCACGGGCAGCGTCGCGTGGATCAAACACAACCAGACGCCGCTCATCCGTGGCCTGGTCAAGCGAGTGGGCGACCTCGTCGGGTTGCCCACGACGCACGCCGAATCGTTGCAGGTGGTCCACTACGGCGAGACACAGCAGTACAAGCCGCACTTCGACGCCTGGGACATCGGCACACCCAAAGGTCAGGAGAAGACCGTCCGCGGCGGCAACCGCCTCGTCACCGCGCTGATGTACCTCAACGAGGTGTCCGCCGGTGGTGCCACCGGGTTCCCCGAACTCGACGTCGAGGTGGAAGCGGTGCCAGGACGACTTTGTCTGTTCCACAACCTGGTGCCCGGATCGAGCGACCGGCACCCGCACTCGCTGCACGGTGGGCTCCCCGTCGAGACGGGGGAGAAGTGGGCCTGCAACCTGTGGTTCCGTGAGCACCGGTACCAGAAGGGACCGACGGTGCCGGTGTCGTCGCGCACGATGCCGCAGGCGAAGCGTCCGCAGAAGCGGCGCAAGCGGCGCTGACCAAACCCGACGAACGTCCCCGATCGTCGGTCAGCCCGCGCCGTCGTGGCGTCCGCCGGTCTCACCCACCACGGTGGCGAGCCACACGATCGCAACGATCAGCACGACGGCGAGCGCGACCGATGCCGCTCCCAGACCTGCGCCGGCACCGATCATCCCGACGAGCAGGGGGCCGACCACGCGGCCACCGTCCTGCATCGCCGCCAGACCGGCGAGGAAGGGCCCGGTCGAATCGGCCGGCGCGAGGTCGCTCCCGAGGGTCAGCATCGTGCCGGAACTGAGCCCGTTGCCGACGCCGATCACGGCGCCGGCGACGACCACCGACCGGGTCGAGTCGGCCGCCGCCAGCATCAGCAGGCCGACGGCGATCGTCCCGAAGGCAGGCACCATGGCGGCGAGTCGGCCGAACCGGTCCATCACGAAGCCGGCGGCGGGGAACAGCAGGAGGTCGGCCGCGGTTCCGACCGTGATCACCGCGCCGACCGCCGTCGCGCTCAGTCCGAGATCGTCGCTGATCAGGGGGAGCACCACGAAGCGGCCCTCGCGAGCCGTCATCACGAGCAACGGGACGACACCCGAGACGATGAGCAGCCGCCAGTGCGTGCGCATCGCCTCGGCGACGCCGTACTGGCGCACCACGTCGGCGTCGGTTCGTGGTGGGAGATGGTGCGGCCCGGACACCAGCGGGGGGATCACGCCCAGCGCCGCGAGGCCGCCGGCCACGGCGAAGGTGACGGCGAACCCGACGGTGTCGGCGAGCCATCCGCCGAGCAGCGGCCCGATCAGCAGCGAGAACCGGAACGATCCGCCGATCATCGCCATCGAGCGGCCCCGGTACTCGCCGTGCACGCGCCGGGCGATGTAGGTCTGGCGCGAGAGCCGGAGTGCTGCGTTGGCCGCACCGGCGGCCATCCGGAGCACCACGAGCGCCACCACGACCGTCGTCAGACCCAGCAGCGCGGTACTGGCGGCGAGGGCACCGAGCGAGCCGAACAGCACGCGTCGTTCGCCGAACCGGGAGATCAACGAGCCGGCGGGGAGGCTGCCGATCGCTGCGCCCAGACCGACCGCAGCCAAGACGACCGATGTCGTGCCGAGCGGGAGCCCGGAGTCGTCGAGGTACAGCGGGAGGACGGGGACGAGCAGCGCGACACCGATCGTGCCGGCGACGACCGGCAGATAGACGGGGAGGACGAGGTGCCGGAGCCCGATCTTCGGCGTGGTCCGCGGTTCGGTGTCCACCGGCCGGCGCAGGCGATCAGGCGGCGGATTCGACGTGGGCGCGTACGTGGGTGCCGGCGGCGTTCAGCCAACCC
>CAXBAZ010000121.1:0-8457 GCA_963973395.1 uncultured Acidimicrobiaceae bacterium | reverse complement strand
AAGCGGTCGTGACCGACGAGGTGGGCGATGTTGTCGGTCGTGCCGGTGCTGCAGTCGTCGACGCACAGTACGTGGTCGCCGCGCTCGATGAGCAGGTCACACAGGTGCGATCCGAGAAAGCCGGCGCCGCCGGCGACGACGGAGCGGTGGGCGCTCACGACCGACCCACGCCGTTGGCGCTCGGGTCCGCCATCAGGCCGCGCCCCGCCCACGCGCGACCACACCGAAGGTGCGCAGGCAGATGCGGAGATCGTGCAGCAGCGACCAGTTGTCGACGTAGTAGAGGTCGAGGCGCCGGTACTGCTCGAACGACGAATCGGAGCGGCCCGACACCTGCCACATGCCGGTCAGACCGGGCAACACGCGGAGGCGGTCGCGGAGTGACTCGTCCCACTCCGCCACCTCGTCGGGAAGGGCGGGACGCGGGCCGACCATGCTCATCGTGCCGCGGATCACGCACAGCAGCTGCGGGAGCTCGTCGATCGACAGCTTGCGCAGGATTCGACCGACCCGGGTGATGCGGGGATCGTGTGCCATCTTGAAGAGCGGTCCGTCCGCTTCGTTCTGATCGAGCAGGTCGATCCGGCGGGCCTCGGCGTCGACGACCATCGTGCGGAGCTTGAGGATCGTGAACAGCTCGCCGTCACGGCCGACCCGCGTCTGGCGGAACAGCACGGGTCCGGCCGAGTCGAACTTGATGGCGACGACCGCCGCCAACCACAGCGGCGCCGTCAGGAACAGGACGCCTGCGGCGGTCGTGACGTCGAACACGCGCTTGGCACTGGCCCGCCAGCCGTTGCGGATGACCGGCTCGACGTAGATCATCGTGCGACCGTCGATCGCCTGGGGGCGCAGCCGCGTCACGTCGATGTCGGCCAGGCTCGATGAGATCGCGACGTGGTAGCCGTGGTCGGTCAGGCGGCGGGTCAGTTGGTTCACGTCCCGATCCTCGATCGACGACAGCGACACCACCACGCCCACGGCCTGGTGCGCCCCGAGGATCTCGCCGAGCGCATCGATCGGGCCGAGCACCTCGACACCGCCCCGGTTGCCGATGTCGTCGTCTCCGACGAACCCGACGACCTGATAGCCGAGATCTGGATTGCGCTGATACGTGTGCAGTAGCCCGATCGCGTGGGCGTCGGTGCCGACGATCACGATTCGGCGACACAGACGACCGTCCTGTCGGAGACGGGCGAACACCTTACGGGCGATCGCCCGCTCGACGAGCAGGAACCCGGTGACCGCGACCATGACCGCCACCACCCACAGACGGGACAGCGTCTGGAACTTGAGGGCGAAGCCGAACGTGACCATCACGGCCACGCCGATGCCGACCGTGCGGACGATGTTCATCGCCTCCTGCGACCGCCGCTCGTTGGCACGTGCCCGGTGCAGGAGTGTCGTGGCGGCACCGAAGGCGAAGCCCGGCAGGCTGAGCACCATCAGCAGGACATGATCGACAACGATTCGATCAATCGTCGGACGGGTGATCTGGAGCACGATGAACGCCGCCGCGAAGCCGCTGAGCACGGCCACGAGGTCGGCGAGCATGAGTCGACGCCGCATGGAATGACTCCCCCCGCCGACCACCGCGTCCGAGAACTCCAGATTGTCAACTCGATGTGAAGTATTGCGGTGTCCCGCCTCCGGGTTCCGCACCGCCAACTGCCCGCTCATCTGATCTTCTCCCGTTTCCGCCAGGTGTGATGTCCCATTCCTAGCACCAAGAAAGACCGAAGATCCAGGTTATTCTCTCAGTTTCCGTCTCCTTTGGCGCCCATCGCGTTCACACGAACACACAGAGTGAATTGTTCTGCACGGCGACGCCGCCAGCCCACACAGACTTCACACAATCCGGTCGGGCTCATGCGGGACCGGGGCCCGACCGATGGCGATACATCACCCGTTGATGAACGACGGCGTCTCCCATGTCCGGTCGTTCACATGGCCCTGGACGACGCCGATGTACTCCAACCCTGCGGGGTCTCGGAACTGCCCGCTGAACCACGACCCGGCGCATCCCCACAGGTCGCCACGGGTGTCGCCCAGCCAGTTGTACTGCTGCTCGAAGCAGCCGCGCCACACCGCGTACGTGTAGTCGACGTTGTATGCGGACGACCGGATCGCGTTGTCGTTCTGGAACGCACCGTTGTCGCCCGCGCCCGGCCGATTGCCGTGATACGGGACCCGAACCTGCCCCAGACCGAACGAGTCGCCACCGTCACCGTTCGCGGACATCTTCCACCACGATTCGGTCACGATCTGGGCCCGCACCACGTCTTCGTCGATCCCCCACTTGCACGCCGCCCACTGCAGGATCTCATCGGTCGTCCCGACGAAGTCGCCGTCCACCCGGTCGAACGACGCCCAGTTGTCCTGGAAGTCCAGCCATTCGGTGCCACCGGCAGGGATGACACCCCGCGTCTGATTCTGCGCAGCGTTCTCCGGCCGCACCTCCGCGGCAGGGCGCACCCTGGCCGCGCACTCGGCGCCGGACGGCAACGCCGAACCCGCGGGCAGCGTCTCGAACCGACTCGACGAGGGCGGGTTCACGGGTGGGTCGGTCGGCGGCGGGTTCGTCGGCGGTGGCGGATCGACGGACGGCGGCTCCTCGGGCGGAACCGGGTCTCCGACCCCGCCCGTGTAACCGACCACGTCCACCACGACGTGCACCCGACTCGCGTCGACGAGCATCGCGCTCAGACAGACCTCGCCCGAGTCGGAGAGGGCGACGACGATCTGGTTCGCCCGCACCGCACCGGGCCACAGGTTCAGCACCGACGAGTTGGGTTCGGGCTCGTCGCACGGCCATGCGTTGACGAACCCGAGTGCAGCCGCATCCACCCCGACGATGTTGAGGACCGCGTTCGTGGCCCCCCGCTTGGTCCCGGCTCGCCCTGCGACCTGGACTGCGGCCACCTCACCATCGCGAAGTGCGCCCCTGGTGCCACCGAAGCCGGTGCGCGTGTCGAGCGCCCGGTTGGGTGAGATCAGTTCGATCTCGCTGTCTGCCCCCATCCAGCCGAACACGTCGATGACCAGATCGGTGTCGACGAGCGACGTCACGCACACGTCGCCATCGGCGAGCGCGCTGAACGTGAAGTGCGGGACGATCTCCCCGCGGCGGAAGTTCATCGTCGACGCCGCCGAGTCACCGTCGCACGGCTCCACGAGCACGAAGCCGTCGGCCGCCGGATCGACGACCGTCACGTTGAACGCAGCCGCAGCGGCACCTGCGGGGATGTCGCCCCGACCGCCGATTCGGAACCGGCGTTCCTCGCCGGCGGAGAACCGGCGGCCGTCGCGACTGTCGAATCGTCGAGCGGGCGCGGTCGCCATGAAGTCGCCCGAGGTCGTGACACTCGTCAGGTCCGCGATCAGGTGCACTGGCGTCGTCGACGAGAAGCACAAGCCGGCAGATCCGTAGGCGAGCGCCACGGCGTTCGGGATGGCTCGACCCGGGAACACGTTGAGGATCGACGTGTCGGTCGGGTCCTCGTCGCACGGCCACGCCGACACGAATCCGGGCGCCTCCGCCTGATCGCTGGTCAAGTTCAGCATCACCGCCGTGCCGACCCGCTGAGAGACGTCGTCGACGTGCAATCTGAGCACCCTCCCCGGCTGCAGCCGTCCGACCGACGAGCTCAACCCGACCCGGGTGTCGAGCACACGGCGCGGAGCATCGGTCGTCACCGCCGCGTCGACGTCAGCCGGCAGGGCACTCCAGCCCGAGGTCGCCATCAAGAGAGCGGCCAGAGCCGCAGGTCCACGAGATCGCATCGCAAGTCCTTTCGTCGGTACGAGCACCGACGTCTTCGACACCGCCCGGAGAAATCGTAACGCAATCGTCATCTCTTTCCATGTCACCTCCCGGGCACGCTCTCGGCACGCCTCTCCGACGACGTCCGCGAGTCGCTACCGTGACGTCGTGCAACAACACGGCGGGGCGCTCGGTCGGAACGAGCGAGCGTGCGGCGAGGCCGACCCACGCGTGCTCTTGACCGTGTCCGGCGTGATTTCGGCGACGCTCGAGGACGACGTTGCAGCCGGTCTCCGACCACGCGCTGATTATCGGGCCCTCGCGGCGCAGCTTCGCTGCGACGTCGTCGACGTGCGACGCGCTCGCGCCGAGGGCGGGGCTCTCACACCACTGTTCGCCCGAGTCGGCGTCGGGCCGTTGCTCGCGTGGTACGCGTGGCGGCGACGACGCCGCTACGACGTCATCCTGACGGACGGTGAGCAGGTCGGGCTGCCGCTGGCAATGTTGATGCGGTGGCTCGGTTCCGGCGGCGCACGCCACGCCATGATCGTGCACATCGTGTCGGTGCCGAAGAAGCAGTGGCTGATTCGGCTCACGCGGGCAGCACGAGCCATCGACCGCTGGATCGTCTACAGCTCCGCCCAGGCCGACTTCGTCCGCCAACGGATCGGGGTCCCGGCCGACCGCGTCGTGTTGACGCCATTCATGGTCGACACTGACTTCTTCACGCCGGTCGAGCCGCCGACCACGGGCCGTCCGACGATCTGCTCCGCCGGTCTCGAACGACGTGACTATTCGACGCTCGTTCGTGCGGTCGATGGGCTCGATGTCGACGTGGTCATCGCTGCGGCCTCGCCATGGTCGCGTCAGAGGGATTCCTCAGGGGACGTGGCACTCCCGGCCAACGTCACCATCGAGCGCTTGACGCTCGACCAGCTGCGCGACCTGTACGCGCGCTCGCGCCTCGTCGTCATGCCACTCGTCGATGTGGAGTTCCAGGCCGGGATCACGACGATCCTCGAGGCGATGGCGATGGGTCGGACGGTCGTGTGTACACGAACCTCGGGTCAAACCGACACGATCCTCGACGGAGCAACGGGGGTCTATGTCCCGCCCGGCGATGCCGATGCGCTCCGAGCGACGATCCAGCGCCTGCTCGCGTCACCCGATGAATGCAGAGCCCTCGGAGCGGCGGCACGCGTATGGGCCGTGGAACACGCTGACATCGACCGGTACGCCGAACGGCTGGGAGCGATCGTGCGAACCCTCGCCACCGAGGCCGTCGACCGGTGACACGGCGCGGCTGTCGGGCGGATGTGCATGAGCTCACCGCGAGCGGTTCGACCGTGTCTCCTGAGCGAAGCGGCGGTCCGCCCGCCCACTAACGGCGTGCTGCGCTACCCGACCGTTTGCCCGAACCGTCGACCCGGCGCATCGACCCATACGATTAGGGTGGGTGCCGTGGACAGCTTCGGGTGCCGATTCTGCAGAACGCCGCTCGTGCACCGGGTGGTCGACCTCGGCATGTCGCCGTTGTGCGAGAGCTACGTGACGGCAGACCGCCTCGACACGATGGAACCGTTCTATCCGCTTCACGCCTGGGTGTGTCACCAGTGCTTCCTCGTGCAGATCAACGACTACGTCACTGCGGATCACATCTTCGAGGAGTACGCGTACTTCTCGTCCTACTCGTCGACATGGCTTCGCCACGCCTCCGAGTACGTGGCCTCCGTCACCGATCGGTTCGATCTCGAGGAGAACTCCTTCGTGGTCGAATTGGCGAGCAACGACGGATACCTGCTGCAGTACTTCGTCGAACGGGGCATTCCGTGTCTCGGCATCGAACCGGCGAGGAACGTCGCCCAGGTCGCGATCGACAAGGGTGTGCCGACCGACGTGTCGTTCTTCGGGAGGGAGAAGGCCGCCGAGATGGCCGCGAACGGACAGATGGCCGACCTGGTGTGCGGCGCGAACGTCCTTGCCCAGGTGCCGGACCTGAACGACTTCGTCGGCGGGATTCCGACCATTCTGAATCCCGGCGGCACCGTGACGATCGAGTTCCCCCACGTGATGAAGACGATCGAGGAGAACCAGTTCGACCAGATCTACCACGAGCACTTCTGCTACTTCGGACTCATCAGCGCCGAGGCCGTGTTCGCCGGACACGGCTTGACGATCTTCGATGTCGACGAGCTCTGGACGCACGGCGGATCCTTGCGCGTCTACGCCCGTCACGCCGACGAGCACGATCGTCCGGTGTCGCAACGCGTCCACGATCTCCGAGCGCGCGAGGAGGCCGCCGGATTCCGCGACGTCGAGATGTATTCACACTTCGAGGACCGTGTCCGCGCGACCAAGCATCGGCTGCTCGAGTTGCTGATCAGCGCGAAGCGCGATGGTAAGACCATCGTCGGCTACGGCGCCCCGGGGAAGGGCAACACGTTGCTCAACTACTGCGGCATCCGCCAGGACTTCATTGATTTCACGGTCGACCGGAACCCGTACAAGCAGGGGCGCTACCTGCCCGGAACCCACATCCCGATTCTCGCACCCGAGAAGATCGACGAGACCCGACCCGACTACATCCTGATCCTGCCCTGGAACTTCAAGGACGAGATCCTCGAACAGCTCGCCCACGCCCGCGACTGGGGCGCCAGGTTCATCGTCCCGATTCCCGAACCCATCGTGATCTGATGCTGGCGGTAACGCTCGGCGGGGCGCCCGACCGTCCCCTGTCGTTGCTCTGCCTCGGTGCTCACAGTGACGACATCGAGATCGGATGTGGCGGTACCGTGCTCCGGCTGCTCGCCGAGCACCCCGGCTCGCGTGTCCACTGGGTGGTGTTCTCCGCCGACGATGCCCGCGAGCACGAAGCTCGCAGCAGCGCCGCTGAGCTCTTGACCGACGCCGACCACGTCGAGGTGATCGTCCACCGATTCCGCGAGAGCTACTTCCCTTCGGTGGCCGATCACGTCAAGGACCAGTTCGAACTGCTGAAGACGGCCGTCGAGCCCGACTTGGTGCTGACACATCGGCGCGACGACGTCCATCAAGACCACCGCACGATCGGCGAGCTCACCTGGAACGCGTTCCGCGATCATCTGATCGCCGAATACGAGATTCCGAAGTACGAGGGCGACCTCGGCCACCCGAACCTCTACGTGCCGCTGGACGAGGCAACCGCAACCAGGAAGGTCGACCACCTCATGGCGGCGTTCGGCAGCCAGCGCAGCAAGCGGTGGTTCCGCCCTGAGACGTTTCGGGGTCTGATGGCTCTCCGTGCCATCGAGTGCAACACACCGCACGGCTGGGCCGAGGCCTTCCACGTCCGAAAGATCGTCGTCTGACCACCACCACACGAAACGGGAGACAAGCATGAAGCTGCTCGTAACAGGGCATCTCGGCTACATCGGTGCAGAGATGGTGCCGGTGCTCATCGAGCATGGGCACGACGTCGTCGGCCTGGACACCGGCTTCTACGACGATTGCGACTTCGTGATCCCTCCCGCTGATGTTCCCGAGCTCCGCATCGACATCCGTGACGTCGAGCCCCACCACCTCGATGGCTTCGAAGCGGTCCTGCACCTCGCGGCCCTGTCGAACGATCCGCTGGGCGACATCAACCCGGACCTGACCTACGACATCAACCTCCGCGCATCGGTCGCGCTCGCTGAAGCGGCACGGCAGGCGGACGTCGGCAGGTTCCTGTTCTCGTCATCGTGCAGCCTCTACGGTGCCGGCGGCGACGAGGAGCTCGACGAGTCGGCCGCCTTTCACCCGGTGACGCCATACGGCGAATCGAAGGTCCGGACGGAGCAGGCCCTGTCGGCACTGGCCGACGACGACTTCTCCCCGATCTACCTTCGCAACGCCACTGCGTACGGAGTGTCGCGCCGGCTGCGGGCCGACATCGTCGTGAACAACCTGGTCGGCCATGCGGTCACCACCGGCAAGGTCTTGCTGCAGAGCGACGGCACGCCCTGGCGGCCGCTCGTCCACATTCGAGACATCATCGACGCATTCGAGGCGTGCCTCTCGGCGCCTCGCGAAGCGGTCCACGACCAGGCGTTCAACGTGGGTCGGACCGGCGAGAACTACCAGATCCGCGACGTCGCCAATCTGGTCGCCGAGGTCGTGCCCGACTGCGTAGTCGCCTTCGCAGCAGGAGCGTCAGCCGACAGTCGCGACTACCGGGTCGACTTCTCCAAAGCCGAATCGGTTCTCACCGACTATCACCCGACGTGGACCGTCCGACGAGGGATCGAGGAGCTCTACGAGGCATACACCGCGGCCGGGTTGTCGGACGCCGATTGGACCGGCGACCGCTTCTACCGCCTGCGGACGATCAAGGCACTCCTCGACGCGGGCCGCCTCGACACCGACCTCAGACCTGTGTGACGGGCGCGCGCGACGACGGTCGCCGGGTGCCGGACGACGGCGGGTACGCAAAGAGGGCGGCCACCCCGCCGATGCAGATCGCCCCGACGGCGACCCACCGTGCCTCGAACGCGTAGTCGTCGAGTGCCGTCACCAGGACGAGCTCGAAGCCGGCTGCGAGTGCGACGGCGCCCGCGGCGCTGAACCACGTCCTTCGTCGACCCCACCGCGACATCAGACCGGCGAGCGCGAGGCCCCACGGGAACAGCACCACCGCTCGGTAGGTGAACCGGATGAGGCTCTCGCCGACGTCCCCG
>CAXBAZ010000120.1:0-8470 GCA_963973395.1 uncultured Acidimicrobiaceae bacterium | reverse complement strand
AAGCCGTACCTGCGGGTCACCAAGCAGCCGAGTTGATCAGATGAGGTTGATCAGGCGAGGTTGATCAGATGAGCTGATCCGGTCAGGCGGCGTCGCCCGGCACCACGGCCGACGCGACCGCCGCCCAACCGCCGAACGGGGGCAACCGCTCCGCGTCGGAGCCGTGTCCGAGCCGGGTGAGCACGTCCGCGGCATAGGCGGTCAGCACGACGTCGTCGATGCCGCCCACGGCGTCGGCGAGCTCGCGCCGGCGCCGCTCGGCGTCGTCTCCGACGGCGGCCGCCGCCCCGGCGACGCGGGCGATCGCGAGATCCCAGTAGCTGACGGACTCCATCGCCTCGACTGCCCGCACGTCGTCGAGCGCTCGGTCCCGGTCGCCCAGCGCGGCGAAGGCCGTCGCCCGCGCGGCGAGGGCGAACGGTGACCGGTCGACGTCGACCTCGAGCAACTTGGCGAGCGTGCCGTCGACGTCGCCCGCGAGGAGTCGGCCGAACGCCATGATGACGCGACCCTCGTCGACGTTGGCGCCGGTGGTGTCGAGTCGCCCGACCGCTTCCTCGGCGAGTTCGGCAGCCCGACCGCCGTTTCCGAGGTGCATCGCGGTGCCCGCGGCGGCGATGAGCGGGTAGGCCAACTCGCCGAACGAACCCGACAGCGCCAGGATCTCCTCGACCGATCGATCGGCCTCCGCCGCATGACCGAGCGCCACGTACACGCGGTTGAGCGTGCTCAAGGCCTGCACCATGCCGAACCGGTCGTCGATCCGCCGGAAGCCCGCCAGCGACCGCTCTGCCTCCACCCGGGCGTCGTCGAGTCGACCGCGCCAGAGCCACACGCTCGCCTGGAGGTTGCGCATCATCGAGCTGCCCCAGTCGTCACCCCACCGCTTCGCGTCGGTCAGCACCTCGGCGGCCATCTCGAGGGCCTGATCGTCTCGCCGCGTGAAGTGGTAGACGAAAGCGAGCAGACCGAGCGACCAGGCCTTGCCGGCGCGGTCCTCGAGTTCGGTGAACGCCTCGATCGCGTGCCGGAGGCGGCGCTCTGATTCGTCGTGGTCGCCCGAGAGGAACGACACCCATGCCCGGTGCTGGAAGACCCACGCCGTGCCTCTCGGATCTTCGGTCAGTGAGAAGAGGCCTTCGGCCTCGTGCAGGAACCGGTCGGCGTCGGCGAGCGAGCCACCGAAGATCTCGGCGAACCCCCTGGCACGCAGCGCCTCCGCGAGGCGGCGCTCGTCGCCGATGTTCCGGAACTCGGCGACCGCCGACGACAGGTGGTGCCGTGCTGCGATCAGGTCACCGTCGGTCTGCTCGATCGTGCCGAGCAGGCGGGCGGCCTCACCTCGGAGGACCCGATCGTCGGTCGCCTCGGCGAACGCCGCGAGCTCGGTCGCGCGCGTGCGCGCCGGACGCATGTCGTGCAGGTCGACCAGGGTCTCGGCCCGGAGCATCAGCAGTGCCCGGTGAACGTCGGCCTCTGCCGTGCCGAGCCGGAGGGCACGCTCGACCACGGCGAGACAGCGCCGATGTGCGCCCTGCTCGGACCACCGCTTCGCCGCCGACAGCAGCAATCGAGCCGCCTCGGCACCGATCGTGTCGGGCACGGTGTGGATCGCGCCGAGCTCGACGCTGAGCTCGGCCGCCGTTGCGGCGTGGTGCGCGCGCCGGTCGATCAGACCCGGCTCGAACGCGGCCAGGAACCGGGCGACGCCGGCGTGGCGTTGCGCTCGCACCTGCTTGGTGAGCGTCTGGTACGCCACCTCGCGGACGACGTCGCTACGGAAGTGCCATCGAGAGCCGTGCCACACCATCAGACCCTGCGCCTCGATACCGGTCAGGTCGTCGTCGTCGAACGCTTGGCCCAGCTCGGCGGCGAAATCCCGCAGTGAGGCGACGCGACCCTCGTTGCCGAGGATCGCGGCGTTGTCGAGAACCTGCCGTTGTGTCGTGGTCAGCTGGTCCAGACGCGCCGCGATGAGTGCACGTAGCGTGCCGGGCAGCGTGCCACCGGTTGGGTCGTCGGACGACGCCGCCAGCCGGGCCAGCTCGATCAGGAACAGCGGATTCCCACCGCTGCGGGTGGAGATGTGTTCGACCACGGCGCCGGGGAGCGCCTTGCCGGCGGCCCGCTCGACGAGCTCGGCCGAGTCGTCCGCGTTCAACGCCTCGAGCGACAGGTGCATGGTGAGTGCCGGATCGATCGGGGGCGGCCAGTCACCCATCCGCTGGTCGTCGGGTCGACACGTGGTCACGATCATGACGGGCAACCCTGCCAACTGCCGCGCCAGCGATTCGAGCAGGTCGACCAGCAGCGGCGCCGCCCACTGGAGGTCGTCGACCCAGACGACGACCGGCCCCTTCTGTGCGCGGCGGCGGAGCGCGTCGACGATGCCGGCCACGACGGCGTCACGCAGACCGGGCGAACCGAGCGCGTCGAGCGCCGACGGCTGACCGAGCAGGTGCATCACCAATTCCACGGTGCGGTCGAACTCGGGTGTGCCGGGCGCGTATTCGCCCCCCGCTTCGACCCGGCGGACGATCCGCCGCCGAGACGTCTCCGCGGATTCGTTGCGGTCGAACCCCAGCCGCGCCATCAGTGAGCCGGTGACCGGCCACCACACGTTGGTCTCGCCGTACGGCGCACACGAGCCCTCGAGCACGAAGGTGTCGGGATGTTCGGTCAGGAGCGGCGAGAGCACCTCTTGGACGAGCCGCGACTTGCCGATGCCGGCCTCGCCGGCGATCGACACGATCGCGCTGCGACCGGCCACGACGCTCGACACCATGGCCCGCAGCATCCCGAGCTCGGCCGTGCGCCCGACGAACGGCACGTCGGACGACCAACGCCGACGTGTGGCCGTCTCGACCGCGACCGCACGCCAGACCGCCGTCTCCTGCTCGCGACCGCGCAGCTGCATCGCGTCGACCTGGATGAAGCGGATCGACGGACTGCACAGCTCGCGCGTGGCCGACCCGACCAGCACCGCCCCGGGTGGGGCGGCCTCCTGCAGGCGTGAGGCGGTGTTCACGACGTCGCCCATCGCCGTGTAGTCGCTGCCCGCCAACGAGCCGACCAGCACCTCGCCGGTGTTGATCCCGATCCGCATCCGCACGGCGTCGGCCGGGTTGCTCTGCCGGAACTCGCGCAACGACCCCTGCATGGTGAGCGCGGCTCGGACGGCACGGTCCGCATCGTCCTCGTGGGCGACGGGCGCACCGAACATCGCCACGATCGCGTCGCCGAGCACCTTGTCGACGACGCCGCCGTGCTGTTCGACATCGCGCAACAACTGCTCGAAGATCCGATCGATCAGGCGCTTGAGCGACTCGGGATCGCGGTGCTCGGACAGCGCTGTGAACCCGACGAGATCGGCGAAGAGCACGGTGACGACCCGCCGCTCTTCCAACAGGGCCGCGTCGGGCTGCTGCGGCGCGCCACACGACGGACAGAACCTCGCGCCGTCGGGCACGGGTTCCGAGCAGGAGTGGCACAGCATCAAGACCGCCGATGGTACCGCTCGGCCCGAACCGCCACCGACGGGGAAAACCCGCCTCGTCCACACGGCCGACACACGATCATCCTCCAGTGGGACGCCATCGCTCACACGATCGCGTAGACATGTCGGTATGACGAACACCGCGCCCCAGACCTCCGCGCTCACCGCCGCCGCCGGCGCCAGCGACGCCCGCAAGACGTACGGCGTGGGCGACGCCGCCATCAACGCGCTCGACGGCGTCTCCATCACCTTCGAACCCGGCCGCTTCACGGCCATCATGGGTCCCTCCGGCAGCGGCAAGTCGACGCTGCTGCACTGCCTCGCCGGCCTCGACTCGCTCAGCAGCGGCTCGGTCTTCATCGGTGAGACACAACTCGCCGACCTGAACGACAAGCAGCTCACAGAATTGCGCCGCACCCAGGTGGGCTTCGTGTTCCAGGCGTTCAACCTGATCCCGACACTCAACGCCCGCGAGAACATCGTGCTCCCGATGATGCTCGGTGGCGATTCGGGCGACGCCGCCTGGATCGACCGCGTGATCGCTGCCGTGGGCCTCGGCGATCGACTCAAGCACCGTCCGAGCGAACTGTCCGGCGGACAGCAGCAGCGGGTGGCGGTGGCACGCGCTCTGGCGAGCCGACCGACGATCATCTTCGCGGACGAACCGACCGGCAACCTCGACTCGAATTCCGGCGCCGAGATCCTGCAGTTCATGCGGTCCGCCGTCGACGACTTCGGCCAGACGATCGTCATGGTCACACACGATCCGTATGCCGCGGCCTACGCCGATCGCGCGGTGTTCCTCGCCGACGGTTCCATCGTCCACGACATGCCCCAGCCGACCGCCGACGGCATCATCGACCGCATGAAGCAGATCGGACACTGATCCCGATGATCGGAACACTCGCCCGCAAGTCCCTGCGCGCCCGTCTGGGCCGCAACATCTTCATCGGCCTCGCGATCCTGCTCGGCGTCTCGTTCGTCTCCGGATCGTTCGTACTCGCCGACAGCATGAAGGCCACGTTCGACAACCTGTTCTCCGACCTCAACGAGGACGTCGACCTCGTCGTACGCAACGAGCTCACCGGCGTCGACGAGACCGAGGCGGTGCGTGACCCGGTGCCGGACGATCTCGTCGATCAGGTCGCTGCCGTCGACGGCGTGGCACTCGTCCAGGGCAGCGTCACCCGCTACGCACAGATGCTCGACCAGGACGGCGAACCGATCGGCACCAGCGGGGCACCGGCGTTCGGCACCTCGTGGGGCGGCGAGAGCGCGCTCGACGGCGTCGTCCTCAAGGACGGTCGGGCCGCCGAGGGTCCCGACGAGGTCGCGATCGACAAGGCGACCGCCGATCGGGCCGACTACGAGATCGGTGACGAGATCGCCATCGTGTTCGACACCGGGCAACGGTCGTTCACGATCGTCGGCTTCGTCGGGCTCGGAGACAGCGACGGCTTCGGTGGCGCGACGACCTCGCTGTTCGACCCCGAGTTCGCGCAGGAGATCCTCAACGCCGGCGACACGGTCGACTCGATCGAGATCGCCGTCGACGAAGGTGTCGACGTCGCCACCGTGCAGACGTCGATCGAGCAGGTGCTCCCGGAACGCACCGAGGTCGTCACCGGACAGCAGGTCGCCGACGAGGCGGCGGACGGGATCAACAGCATCATCGACGTGTTCGGCACCGGGTTGCTCGTGTTCGCGTTCGTCACGGCGTTCGTGTCGGCGTTCATCATCAACAACGTCTACGGCATCACGATCGGACAGCGGCTCCGCGAGCTGGCGCTGCTCCGTTCGATCGGCGCCAACGCCAAGCAGGTGCGCCGCCTGATCGTGCTCGAGGCTCTGGTGGTCTCCGTGATCGCGACCGTCATCGGCATCTTCGGCGGGTTCATCGTGGCGCAAGGGATCATCGGCATCTTCAACGCCGCCGGTGCCGGTTTCCCCGACATCGCGATGAAACTGCTCCCGCGGACGATCGTGTTCGCCGTGCTCGTGGGCGTCGGTGTGACCCTCGTGTCCGTCATCGTCCCCGCCCGACGGGCCGCGAAGATCCCGCCGGTCGCGGCGATGCGGCCGGAACTCGGGTTCACCGCCCTCGGAGCCAGCCGCCGCCTGGTCGGCGGCGCCGTCGTCACGGCGGTCGGCATCGTGCTGTTCCTGATCGGGCTGTTCGTCCGCCCGGGCGGCGGCACGGGTCTCGCAGCATTCGCCGGAGTCGGCGCCCTGCTCACGTTCCTCGGTGTGACCAGCCTGTCGACCACGGTCGCACGACCGGTCAGTGCCGCGATCGGAGCGCCGATCCAACGGTTCTTCGGCACGCCGGGCAAACTGGCTCGCGACAACGCGATGCGATCGCCGCGCCGGACCGCACGAACCGCCTCGGCGCTGATGATCGGTGTCGCACTGATCAGCGCGGCAGCCGTGTTCGCGTCGTCGCTCCGCGACACGTTCGGACGAATCCTCGACCGGTCGATCACGGCCGACTACATCGTGACCGACGACTCGTTCCAGGGCCTGCCGCCGGGCGTCGCAGCCACCATGGAAGACCTGCCCGAGTTCGGCGCCGTGTCTCCGTTCCGGTTCATCTCGGGCACGCTCGGTGACAGCACCGAGGGCTTCACGGCGGTCGACCCCGTCGCATTCCCCCAGCTGGCGGACCTCGACGTCGTCGACGGCGGGTACGAAGGTCTCGAATCGGGTCAGGGTGTGATGGTGCTCGATTCCGAGGCCGACGACCTCGACCTCTCCGTGGGCGACAGCGTCGACGTGACGTACCAGAACGGTGTGATGTCGACCCTCGAGGTGGCCGGCATCTTCGCCGACAACTCGCTCGGCGCGAGCTGGTACATCTCGATCGACGAACTCGAAGCCGTCACCGATCAGGCACCGCGCGACCAGTTCGTACTGGCCCGCCTCGCCGACGGTGTCGATCTTGAGGTCGCCCGCACCGCCGTCGAGAACTCGCTCGCCGAGTTCCCCCAGGCCAAGGTGCAGGACAACTCCCAGTTCCGCGCCGAACAGGAGGGCCAGATCGATCAGCTGCTGGTCGTCATCACCACCTTGCTCGGCATGGCGATCGCGATCTCGTTCCTGGGCATCGCGATCACGCTCGCGCTGTCGGTCTTCGAGCGGACCCGCGAGATCGGGTTGTTGCGGGCCGTCGGCATGAGTCGCCGTCAGTTGCGGCGTGCCGTGCGCTGGGAGGCGGTCATCGTGGCCGTGTTCGGCGTGGTCGTCGGCCTGGTGGTCGGCACGCTGATGGGCACCGCGCTCAGCATCGCCGTGCCGAACAACGTGATCGACGGTGTCACACTGCCGTGGGGAACGATCATCACGGTGCTGATCTTCGCGATCATCGCCGCTGTCGTCGCCGCTCTCTATCCGGCGTACAAGGCGTCACGGATGGACGTGCTCGAGGCGATCTCCACGGAGTGACAGGTCGATCGCCATCGGCCACACTGGGCCGATGGCGATCGACCTCGACCATCCCGGCGACGACGTGCTCGGCTTTCTCAGCGACCGCCACCTGGCGACGCTCACGACGCTCCGGGCCGACGGGTCACCACATGTGGTGCCCGTCGGCTTCGGCTATTCCCCCGACGAACGTCTCGTGCGGATCATCACGTTCGCCGGGTCACAGAAGGCGGTCAATGCCGAGCGTGGCGGACGGGCGGCCGTGAGCCAGGTCGACGGCGGCCGCTGGCTGACGCTCGAGGGCGAGTGCCGCCTGGTGGACGACCCCGACGGCGTCGCCGCTGCCGTCGCGGCGTACACCGCCCGCTACCAGGCGCCTCGGGAGCGCGCCGACCGCGTCGCGATCGAGATCCGGGTCGACCGGATCCTGGGCCGAGCCTGATGGCCGGCTACTCGGGGACCCCGCTCCCGAAGAAGCTCGGCATCACCGAGGGCAAAGCCTTCGCCACGAGGCACGCCCCCGACGGCTTCGCCGACGCGCTCGGGGAGCTGCCACCGGACACCGACTGGCGACGTCAGGCGAGGCCGGGCCTCGACGTGGTCGTCGCCTTCTACACCGAGCGCTCGAAGATGGTCGCCGACTGGCCGGAGCTCACCGATGCGGTCGCACCGAACGGGACGGTCTGGCTCGCCTGGCCCAAGAAGGCCAGCAAGGTGCCGACCGACATCACCGAAGACGTGTTGCGCGAGGAGTTCCTGCCGACCGGGTGGGTCGACAACAAGGTGTGTGCGATCGACGAGACGTGGAGCGGCCTCCGCTTCGCACTTCGTCGCGAACTCCGATGACGCGGAGCGGCTGATCTCGGCGACGTCAGTTGGTGTCGCGAGTGCGCCAGGGCAACTCGTTGAGGTACTTCACGGCGGCTGGGTGGGGATCCATGTCGCGCACCTCGGGCGGAAGGCGTCGGTCGAGGCGGACCTGACAGCCGGGGCACCAGTAGAGCATGCGGCCGCTGCGGCCGACCGGCTGCGCCTCGATCGTGTCGTGGCAGCGGATGCAACCCTGACCGTTGCGCCCGTAGACCGCCAGCCCGGCACTGGTGTGCTGCGTCGTCGCTCGTCGAACGCGACCCTGGTTGACCCGCACCATCTTCGCCGCCGTGCTGACGATCAGCATCGCGTCGTGGTGGGTCAGATCGCCGATGTGCGTCCACGGGCTGAGTTCGGCCGCCCAGAGCACCTCGCAGCGGTAGACGTTGCCGACGCCCTGCATGACGTGCTGGTCGACCATGACGTCACGCAACCGGGCCTCGCGGTCGGGGTACGACAGCAGCAGATCGACGGCCTCGCCGGGGTCGGCGACGCGCGTGAGGTCGGGGCCGAGGCGTCCGCGACCGGGATGACGCTGCCGATCGGGCTGGCGGTACGTCTCGACGTGCGGAGCGTCGAAGCACACCGCGACGAAGTCGTCGGTCTGGATCGACGCACGCAGCTGATCCCACGAGCGACGCCACGGCGAACCCTGGCGGTACACGTGCCATTCGCTCTTGCCCT
>CAXBAZ010000119.1:0-8485 GCA_963973395.1 uncultured Acidimicrobiaceae bacterium | reverse complement strand
CGAGCTGGTCGTCCGGATCCGGGACGTGCTGGTCGGCCACGACTTCGTGCGGGCGCGCACGGCGAGCCCGTCGGAGCTCGAGGCCTTCGCCGACCGTTCGGTGCCGTTGGCGCGGCTGTTCACGTCGCTGCCCGACCTCGACCTCGTCGACGCGGTCTCCAGCACCAACTCCGCTCTGGAATCGTGTGCGATCGCCCCGTCGCTCAGCTCCCACGACGGGTTCGCACTGCACATCCACTGGACCTCGTCGACGACGCCTTTCGCACACCAGGTGGCGGTCGACCTCCTGATGGGGCTCGCCCAGACGCTGTGCGACCACGGCGTCGAGCGCTTCGGCCGGTGTGCGGCGGCAGGTTGCGAGCACGTGTTCTACGACTCGACCAAGAACCGATCGCGGCGGTTCTGCTCCGATCAGCGGTGTGCGAGCCGCACCCACACGGCCGCACACCGGGCCCGAAGGTCGCGGGCGAGCTGAGCCGTGCCGGCACGGAAACGAAACCGTCGGGTGCCCGAGCACCCCGATCCGCTCGTGCGGTTCGGCCGTGCGCTCGACCAGGCCAAGGCGGCCGAGCGGGCCGAACAGTTGCGGATGGAGGCCGAGCGAGAGGCCGCCCGGCGCGCCGCCGAGGCGGCCGCGGAGCACGCAGCGCAGCTCGAACGGGCGCGGCGCACGCTCGAGCGTGCGATCGCCGCGGTCAAGTCGAGCCGATCCTCGGGGGGGGGTGCGGCCGAAGCGGACGCGGCCTACCGGGCCGCCAAGGCCGTCGTCGTCGAACTCGAGACCGGCGAGCGTCCCTCGTGGGCGCCGTCGACCGAGTGACGCCACCGGAGCCGCACCGAGGATTCGGCTCCGCCGACCGACACCGCCGTGGTTACACGTGTGTCATTTGACGCGGTAGGCTCGCGGCCAATGTCCATCGACGTCCACACGCCCATCTACGACGGTCCGTTCGACCTGCTCCTCCAGCTGATCCTCAAAGAGCAGGTCGACCTGTACGAGATCGACCTGGCGCGAATCGTCGACGCCTATCTCGCCGAACTCGACAAGCTGCAGACCCTCGACCTCGACATCGCGACCGAGTTCCTGCTGATCGCCGCCACGCTCGTCGAACTCAAGACCCGCCGCCTCCTGCCGGGCCAGAACGACATGGACCTCGACGAGGAGTTCGCCCTCTGGGAAGAGCGCGACCTGCTGCTGGCCAGGCTCATCGAGTGCAAGACGTTCAAGGACGTCGCCCAGATCTTCCACCGGCTCGCCGACGAGGCGGACCTGTCGTTCCCCCGCACGGTCGGACCCGACGAGCGGTTCGCCGAACTGATCCCCGACCTGCTCGAGGGCACCAGCCTGCGGCGGTTCCAGAGCGCGGCCATCCGGGCGCTCACACCGAAGCCCGAGCCGATCGTCGACCTGTTCCACGTCAACCCGATCAGGGTCACCGTGGCCGACGCCGTGGCCGAGCTGATCGACGAGCTGCCGCGGGTGGGGCGGATCTCCTTCCGTCGGCTCACGGCCGACCTGGCCGACCGGATCGAGGTCATCGTGCGGTTCCTGGCCGTGCTCGAACTCTTCAAGCAGGGTTTCGTCGAGATCGACCAGCCCGAACGGTTCGGCGACATCGACGTGTCGTGGTGCGGCGGCGACGCCGCCGAGGCCGAGAGCATCCTGATCGACGCCTACGAGGGCTGAAGCCGGTAAGACTGGTGACCATGTCCGACGAGTTGTTGCCGGTCGACGAGCAGATCGCCGCCTTCAAGCGTGCGATCGAAGCCGTGATCATCGTGTCCCACGACCCGGTGCCGGCCGAACTGTTGGCGCAGCTGCTCGAACAACCCGTCAGCTCGGTCGAGCAGTGGTGCGAGCAACTCGCCGCCGAGTACGTCGAGCAGCAACGTGGATTCGAGCTGCGACGCGTGGCGGGCGGATTCCGCTATCAGACGCATCCCGAACAGACCCCGTACGTCGAGCGGTTCGTGCTCCACGACCAGAAGGCCCGGCTCTCGGGGGCTGCACTCGAGACGCTGGCGATCATCGCCTACAAGCAGCCGATCTCGCGGGCGCAGGTCGCGTCGATCCGTGGGGTCGACCCCGACGGTGTGATCCGGACGCTGCAAGCCCGCGGCTACATCGACGAGACCGGCCGCGACACCGGGCCCGGCCAGGCCGTGTTGTTCGGCACCACCGCCCAGTTCCTCGAGAAGCTGGGCATCGATTCGTTGGACGACCTGCCGCCGATCGCCGAGTTCATCCCCGACGCCGACGTCGTCGAGGCGCTCGAGCACGGGCTGCGGGTCGATACGAGCGATGGCAGCCCATCCGCCTGACGGCCCCGAGCCCGAGCCTCCGCTCTGGGAACAACTGGCTGCCCGCAACCGCCAGCTCCCAGGCGGTGAACGACTCCAGAAGGTGCTCGCCTCGACCGGGTGGGGCAGCCGCCGCATCTGCGAGGAACTGATCGCCGAAGGCCGCGTCACCGTCAACGGTGAGGTCGCCCAGCTGGGGCGGCGGGTCGATCCGGAGCACGACCTGATCGAGGTCGACGGCGGCCCGGTCGGCGTGCGGCCCGGACTGGTGTACTACCTGCTCAACAAGCCGCCGGGCGTGGTCACCACGGCGAAGGACACGCACGGCCGCAAGACGGTCGTCGATCTCGTGCCGTCCGAGCCGAGGGTGTTCCCGGTCGGCCGACTCGACGCCGACACCGAAGGCCTGCTGCTCTTGACCAACGACGGCGACCTCACCCACCGCATCACCCACCCCAGCCACGGCGTCGAGAAGGAGTACCTCGTCCACGTGAAGGGTCGCCTGACCGCCGGACAGCTGCGCCGGCTCCGCGACGGCGTCGAGCTCGACGACGGTGTCACGTCGCCCGCCCAGGCGTCGCAGCCGGCACCCGGCATCATCCGCCTGACGATCCACGAGGGCCGCAACCGGCAGGTGCGACGGATGTGCGAGGCGATCGGCCATCCCGTCATGCGGTTGGTCCGGACACGGGTCGGCCCGATCACCGATCGGTCACTGCGTCCCGGTGACTGGCGTGAGTTGAGCACCGCCGAACGGCGGGCGTTGACGGAAGCCGTGGCCGAACAGGGCCGACGGTACGATTCCGGGTCGTGACCCGGCAACGCACCGCGAACGTCATCGGCCTCGGGCTGATCGGCGGATCGGTCGCGCTCGGTCTGCGACAGCGCGGGTGGCACGTACACGGCGACGACGCCCGGCCCGACACCGTGACACGGGCGGTCGAGCTCGCGGTGATCGACGTCGCCGGCCTCGCACCCGGGGCCGAGATCACGTTCGTCGCCGTCCCGGTGCTGGCGATCGCCGACTCGGTCAAGCGTGCGCTGTCCGAGACGACCGGGCTCGTGACCGATGTCGGCTCGGTCAAGGGGCCGATTGCGGCCGCGTGTGCCGATCCCCGCTTCATCGGCGGGCACCCGATGGCCGGCAGCGAGCTCGACGGCCTCGACGGCGCCGACGGCGACATGTTCAGCGGCGCGATCTGGGTCCTCACGCCCGACGACGGCACCGACGACCGGGCGCTGGCGGTCGTCTCCGGTGTCATCCGGTCGCTCGGTGCCGAGGTCGTGGCGTTGAGCGCCGAACGCCACGATCAGGTGGTGGCCGTGGTCAGCCACGTGCCCCACCTCACCGCGGCGACGCTGATGCAGGTGGCCTCCGACCGGGCCGAGGAGCATGCCGCCCTCCTGCGGCTCGCGGCCGGCGGCTTCCGCGACATGACCCGCATCGCCTCGGGCCACCCCGACATCTGGCTCGACATCTGCGCCCAGAACCGACCGGCGATCGTCACGGCCCTCGACGGGCTGATCGGCCGGC
This sequence comes from uncultured Acidimicrobiaceae bacterium, assembly GCA_963973395.1. GTDB lineage: Bacteria > Actinomycetota > Acidimicrobiia > Acidimicrobiales > Ilumatobacteraceae > Ilumatobacter. The sequence continues at coordinate 4,650 of CAXBAZ010000119.1, read as the reverse complement.
TCACCGAGATCCGCCACGTCGTCGACGCCGACGACCGCGATGCCCTCGAAGCGGCGCTGTCCAGCGCTCGCGAAGCCCGTACCAACCTGCCGGGCCGCGTCGCCCATCCCGAGAGCGTGGCCGAGGTCCGGATCCCGATCCCCGACCGCACCGGTGCCGCGGCCGAGGTGTTCACGCTCGCCGCCGACCTCGGTGTGAACATCGCCAACTTCGAAGTGGTGCACATGCCCGAGAGCAACCGCGGTGTCGCGGTCGTGCTGGTCGACGCCGCAGCGAGCGACGTGTTCCGCGGTGGCCTGATCGCCCGCGGGTTCAAGCCGGCGGTCACCCGCCTCACCTGAGATGGGCGCCGCACGATGACGACCGCACGATGACGACCGCACGATGACCGAGTCGCGTCGTGTACGTCGGCTGATCGGACCGATCGATCGACAGGTCGCCGTTCCGGGCTCCAAGTCGATCGCGAACCGTGTGCTCGCCTGCGCCGCCCTCGCCGATGGAGCGAGCACCCTCTCCGACGTTCCCGACGGCGACGACACGACGGCGATGGTCGGGTGCCTGCGCACGCTGGGGCTCCGGGTCGAGGTCGACGACGACCGGGTGCTGCTGCACGGCACCGGCACGAACTGGACGTCGGCACCGCACACGCTGTTCGCCGAGCTCGCCGGCACCACGTCGAGGTTCGTGACCGCGATGGCCGCGCTGGGTTCGTCGCCGATCACGATCGACGGGCATCCGCCGCTGCGAGCGCGACCGTTCGGACCATTGCACGAGGCGTTGCGGCAGCTGGGCGTCGAGGTCTCGCCGGGCGAGACGTTCGGCAACCTCCCGGTCACCGTGACCGGGCCACCGACGTCGGGCCGGGTGGAGATCCGCGGTGACGTCTCCAGTCAGTACGTGACCGCCCTGATGCTGATCGGCCCGGCGCTGCCGGGCGGACTCGACCTCACGCTCACGACACCGCTGATCTCGCGCCCGTACGTGGAGATGACCGCGGCCGTCATGGGCTGGTTCGGGTTCACCGAGGTCGAGATCGCCGATCGGCACATCCGGGTCGGTGCCGGTTCGTACGGTCCTGCCGACGTCACGATCGAGCCCGACGCGTCGTCGGCGAGCTATCCGCTCGCGCTCGCGGCGGTCTGCGGCGGCACGGTGACCGTGCCTGGGCTCGGAGCCGGGGCGCTGCAGGGAGACGCCCGGTTCGCCGACGTGCTGGGGGAGATGGGGTGCACCGTCGCCCGCGACGACACCGCGGTCGCGGTGACCGGTTCGGGTGACCTGCGCGGGGTCGACATCGACATGGCCGACATCTCCGACCTGGTGCCGACCGTGGCGGTGGTCGCCGCGTTCGCGTCGTCGCCGACCCGGATCCGCGGCGTCGGCTTCATCCGCGGCAAGGAGAGCGATCGGCTGGGTGATCTGGCGAGCGAGTTGCAGCGAGCGGGTGTCGACGTCGACGAGACCGACGACGGTCTCCTGGTCCGCCCGTCCTCGGCGCTCGTTCGAGCGGCCCGGCTCGGCACGCATCACGATCACCGGCTCGCGATGGCGTTCGGCGTGCTCGGTTCCGCCGTCGACGGCATCGTCGTCGACGATCCGGGGGTCGTGTCGAAGAGCTGGCCCGGCTTCTGGACGATGCTCGAGGGGTTGCACGCATGACCACGGTCGCGGCGTTCGACTTCGACGAGACGCTGACCAAGCGCGACACGGTCGTTCCGTTCCTCCGCCGCTTCACGTCGACGCACCGGTTCGCCGTGTCACTGCTGCCCTACACGCTGCGCCTGTTGCCGATCGCCACCCGGCGCGATCGCGACCGGCTCCGGGCGTTGGCGACCGACATCGTGTTCCGGGGCCGGCCGGCCGTCGACGTGGCGGCGGAGGCCACGTCGTGGGGCGTGACGATCGCCGAGACGCTCCTGCGTGCCGACACGGTGGCGCGCCTGCAATGGCACCTCGACCAGGGCCATCGTGTCGTGATCGTGACCGCGAGCTACGAGGACTACGTGCGCGTGGTGGCCGGTGTGCTCGGCGACGTCGATGTGCTCGGTACACGGCTCGAGGTCGCCGACGGCCGGTGTACGGGCCGCATCGACGGGCAGAACTGCCGCGGGCCCGAGAAGGTGCACCGGCTCGAGGCGTGGTTCGCTGCGAACCGGCTCGAACGCCACGAGGTGACGCTGCACGCGTACGGGGATTCGTCGGGTGATCGTGAGTTGCTGGCGGCGGCCGACCATCCACACTGGGTCACGGCACCGCTCGCTAGCGTTGCGCCCTGATCTCACCATGCACCCCGTCCTGCGAAGCGCCCGCCCCAAACAATGGCTGAAGAACATCCTCGTGTTCGCCGCGCCCGGTGCCGCCGGCGTGCTCGACCAGCCGGGGGAATTCGGCACCACACTGCTGGCGTTCGCGTCGTTCTGTCTGGCGGCGAGCGGCACATACTTCTGGAACGACGTGCTCGACGTCGAGTCCGACCGGTCCCACCCGACCAAGTCGAAGCGTCCGATCGCCGCCGGCACCGTCAGCTTGACGACGGGTCGTGTGCTCGGGACGCTGCTGCCGATCGTGGCGCTCGGCCTCGCCGCCCTCACGGGGGAGTGGCGTGCCGTCGTGGTCGTCGCGATCTACATGCTGATCACGCTGACGTACAGCGCGATCTGGAAACACATCGCCGTCATCGACCTCGTCGCGATCGCCTCGGGGTTCGTGCTGCGCGCGGCGATGGGCGCGGTCGCGGTCGACGTGCCGATGTCGAGCTGGTTCGTGCTCGTCACCACGTTCGGTTCACTGTTCATCGTCACGGGCAAGCGGTACGCAGAGGGGCGCGACCTCGGTGCCGACGCCGAAGGGGTGCGCTCGACGCTCGGCGAGTACAGCGAGGGCTACCTGCGGTTCGTGCTGGCGGTGTCGTGCGGCGGCGCACTGGTCAGCTACTGCATGTGGGCGTTCGAGGCGAAGTCGCTGGCAGGCTCGGAGTTGCCGTACTACGAGCTCTCCGTGGTGCCGATGCTCACCGCGTTCCTGCGGTACGCGCTCGTGCTCGATCAGGGGCAGGGTGCGGCGCCCGAGGAGGTCTTCGGACGTGACCGCGTCCTGCAGATCCTGGGTCTGATCTGGTTGGCCGTGTACGCGTTGGCGGTGTACGCGTGACCGGTTTCGAGCAGGCGTGGACCGCCGTGTCCGAGGTCGAGGGGTGGATGACCGAGGGCCAGGCGCGTGCCCTCCACGACGCCGCGGCCGGATGCCCACCCGGCGGCACGATCGTGGAGATCGGCAGCTTCCACGGTCGGTCGACGATCGTGCTCGCGTCGGCGTGTCCGCCCGATGCCACGGTGATCGCGGTCGATCCCCACGCCGGCAACGACCGTGGTCCGCAGGAGATCGAAGGATTCGAGGCCGAGGCCGACCAGGACCACGCCACGTTCACCCGCAATCTCACCGACGCCGGAGTCGCCCATCGGGTCAGGCACCTGCGGGCCTTCAGCGACGATGCCCTCGCCGACATCGACGGCACGATCGACGTGCTCTACGTCGACGGCGCCCACCGGTACGGGCCGGCACGAGCCGACATCGTGCGGTACGGCGAACGGGTGCGGGACGGGGGAGTGATGCTGATCCACGACAGCTTCAGCAGCATCGGCGTCACCCTCGCGATCCTCCGTGAGCTCACGTTCGGCCGCCGATGGCGCTACGAGGGCCGCTCCCGTTCGCTGACCGTCTACCGGGCCGACGGCAACGTGTCCCGACCGGCCAACGCCGCCCGGCAACTGCTGCAACTCCCGTGGTTCGTCAAGAACCTCGCCCTGAAGCTCCTCCTCACCCTCGGCCTCGGCAAGCTCCTGCACAAACTCGGCCGCCCCGCACCCGACTGGCCCTACTGACCAACCAGGTCGTAGCTGGGGGTTCGGTTCGGTCCTCCGCCAGCACCGATCTCACCAGCCACCGGCCGCGCCGCCGCGATCGCTATCGGCCCGGGAACAGGGCGTCGGCGAACTCACGGGCGGCTCGGCCCGGCGCCTCGAGCCGTCGTTGTGTCCCGTCGGCGAAGGTGATCACGACCCGATCGGCGAGCGACTCCTGCTTGACGTCGAACCCGACGATGTCGGCCCGACGTAGCACGGCTCGCATCCCCTTCGGCCGGCCGGACATGGCGGCCTGGTCCATCACCAGGAAGCGATGCTGCGTGAGCACACCGTAGAACACGGTCGCTCCGAGCGTCGCTGCGAGGCCGGAGTCCGCCGTCGGAAGGTCGGCGGGCGCGGTCCGACGGTGGATCGCCGCCCCGATTGCTCCACCCGTACCGCGGGCGATGGTCGCTCCCATCGTCCCGTCGGGCTGCAAGAGGGCCGCCGCGACGACCTCCTCACCCGGTGCGAGCTCGCCGGCGAGCGCCTTGCGAGCACGTTTCGCCCAGTTCGCCATCCGCTCATCCTTGCAAACGGCGCGGATGACCCAGGCGCTCTTCAGGAACTGTTGCGGCGGGTGCGGGCGTCGGCGGCTCGTCTGGCCAGCTCGGCGTCGGAGACCCAACCCAGGTTCCAGGTGTCGGACGGGCCGCCGTGGAGCCAGTGGACGATGTGGTGCACCTGGACGAACCGACCGGCCGTGCACCCCGGCACACGGCAGCCACGATCACGACGTTCGACGACA
>CAXBAZ010000118.1:0-8532 GCA_963973395.1 uncultured Acidimicrobiaceae bacterium | reverse complement strand
AGCACGGCGACCGAGTGACGACGTCGCGCCGTGGCCCTGTTGGCGGCATGATGCGGGCGGTCGGCACGGTGCGGTCGGTCGGTCCGTGGTCATCAGTCGGCCGGTCGCAGAGCGATCGTGGCATCGACCAGTCCTGCGATCGCATCGGGCTCGTCGGCGTCGATGACGAGGGATCGTCCCGGTTCGTCCTCCCAGTGGAAGTCGATGCCCGGATTGTGCGAGGTCGTGCCGTCGGAGAGGACGAACGTCGGTGAGCCGGGAATCCGCAATTCGTCGGCCTCGTCGACGTGGTGCCAGAGATCCGAACGGGCGCTGCCGCTCCGGATCGTCGACCTCAGTCGGTCGACATCGATGCCGTCGACGGTGGCGGCCACTTCTTCGACGACGGCGAGCACCGCGAGGCATCGCCAGTAGCGGAACATCGCAACACGGAGCGCTCGATCGAGGCGTGCGCTCGCGTGCGCGCCCTGTTCCTTCGCAGCCTGGACCGCCTCCAGGGCCGGCATCGTCGAGACGGGGTAGGTCCACGGCTCGGGATCGAAGGACCAACCTGCGTCGGGCGCCAGTTCGGCGCAGGCCGGAAGTTCGGCATCGAGCACGTCCTTCGGGGTCGGTCGACCGTTGACGACTTCGAGTGGGAATGCACGATGATCGATCTGGATCTCATGCTCCATGCCGCGTTCGTCGATGGCGCGGTGGAGGCGGTGTACCGCAACGTGGGCCCACGGGCACGCGATGTCGCTGTACACGGTGATCCCGAAGTCCGGAGTCGCGATGTCGGTCATACACGACTCGTACCCGCAGGCACCGATTCGGATTCGCCGGACGGTCGTGGACGGCGGACCCGGTCGGCGGGAGCGCCGGTGATGTGATTTCATTGACCCGTGGACGTTGCGGGACTGCTGCTCGAACTGTACGGACGAATCCCGCCACTGGTGCGGGGCGCGGTCGAGGGCCTCGATGCCGCGCAGTTGACGACGTCGCCCGCTCCGGGGGCGAACACGATCGGTTGGCTGACCTGGCATCTCACCCGAGTACAGGACCACCACATCGCCGACGCGTTCGCGATCGACCAGATCTGGGTCGAGGGTCCGTGGGCCGACCGGTTCGGGCTCGCACCGGATCCGGCGAACACCGGCTACGGACACTCACATGACCAGATGATCGCGGTGCGCCCCGAGGGAGGCGAGGCCGTGGTCGACTACCTCGTGTCGGTCGACGCGCGGACGCGGTCGCTGTTGGCCGGGCTCGATCCGGCTGAACTCGACCGCGTCGTCGACCGAGGTTGGGACCCTCCGGTGACCTTGGGCGTCCGCCTGATCAGCGTCGCCGACGATTGTCTCCAACACGCCGGCCAGGCGTCCTACGTACGCGGCGTGATCGCGAGCTGACGGGTCTCGGTCGGCCCGGACCGCCATCGGGACCGTGAGGGTCGTTCGGCGCTCAGGTGTCTGCGGTCTGCGCTCCGACCGGGTTGCGACGCAGGCCGCCGGATTCCTTCCGGCGGACCTCGAGCTGTCCGTCGCGAGTCCGGGTCTCGTAGGCCGGCTGAGGGATCGACGCCGGCCCGCGGTGCACCTCGCCGCTGCGGGTCTCGAAGCGTGAACCGTGCCACGGGCACTCGACGCAGCCGCCGTCGACCTCGCCCTCGCTGAGTGGGCCGCCGCGGTGCGTGCAGCGGTCCTCGAGGACGTCCACGCCGTGGTTCCGACGCACCGCGACCAATCGCACGGTCCCGCACACCACCGGAGCGGCCGCGTCGAGCGGGAGATCGTGGACGGCACAGACCGCCGTCCACTCCTGGGGCCCCGACTGGAACGCGGTGGTGTTCACGCCGACGCCGCGGGCGTACGCAAGGTGCCCGCCCAGGTATCCACCGGCACCCATCACCGCGAGTCCGGTCGCCGAGAGCACACGCCCGACGCCGGTCCGATTCGCGCGTCGAGCCAGCCAGGAAGCACCGAAGAGCGTCGTGGCAGCGACGTTGGCGATCGCGTGGACGGTGCCGACCCGTCGCTCGCCGCCGCTGGTGTCGAGCCAGTCCGCCGTGCCGCTGGCGACGGCGGGCGCCGCGGCAACCGTGCCGACCGCCGTGAGACGTCGAGCGATCCGTTGGCTGCCGTCGCCGCCGAACAGATCGACGAGGGCGGCCGCGAACCAGCAGCCCATCGGGACGGCGACCACCATCGGGTGGGTCGGGTGGCCCAGCCAGCGTCCGGTGAGGACGTCCCGGCGGGTGCCGGTGCCGATCGCCTGCTCGGCCACCCCTGCCATCCGTTCGGCCAAGGGGTCGAGCGCATCGGCGCCTTCGATTCGTCGGACCATGTCGAGAAGCTGCACGGGGGACACCTACCCCTTCGGCCGCGCCCTCAGACCCCCACCGCCCGGGTTCAACTCGTGAGCGTGACGCCCAGCACGTCGGCGCGTTCTCGCGGCGACAACAGCTCCCACAGCCGATCGCTGGTCGTTTCGTCCGGGTGCGACCAGAATTCGATCGCGAGTTCGGTGGTGCCCGACTCGACCGGCGTCAATCGGATGATCTTGATGGACGGGAGGCCGACCGACTGGATCTCGCCGAGCACCGACGGTCCGTCGGCCGTGTCGGCCAGCGTGACGACCAGCGTGGACGGGCGGTGTCGCTTGCGGTCGATCCGGTTCGACAGTGGCTTGAGCGCGGCGAGCGCGATCAGGGCGATACCCGTCGCGATCGCTGCCGGTGCCCAGAAGCCGACCCCGCTCGCCAGCCCGATGGCGGCGGCCGACCACAGAGATGTCGCCGTCGTGATGCCTCGGACGGTGCCGCGATGTTTGAGGATCGCCCCGCCGCCGATGAAGCCGACGCCGGGCGCGACGTACGAGGCGATGCGCGTGACATCGACACCGACGTTCGTGTCGGCTCGTTCGGTCATGAACTCGTCGAAACCGCCGACCGACACGGCGCCGAAGAGAGCGGATCCCAGTCCCAGGAGCAGATGGGTGCGGAACCCGGCGTCCTGGCCGGCGAACTCACGCTCGATGCCGACCACCCCGCCGAGGACCGCCCCGCCGACGAGTCGCAGCGCGATCTCCCACGTCGTGAGATCAGCCATCGTGCCGGCTCCTTCCCCGCTGCGGCGACCTGAACGATGTGCGGTGGTGTCCCGATGCCCGTGATGCCTCACCCATGTCGATTCGAGTACCCGCTCGAGCTCCACGTGACACCCATCCGGATGAGACGGGCACCGGGGCGTCAAGCCCGCCGGGAACGGTGCCGATGAGGAGCCGGGACGGCGTGGTGCGCCGTCGACGAGCCGTGAGGATTCCGAGGTGAACGACAGGACCACGATCGGTGTGTTGTCGCCGGTGACCGGTGGGTTCTACTACGGGCGCGTCCTCGCGGGCATCGACCGGGAGTTGCGTTCCGTCGGGGGTCGGATCGTGTTCATCCAGACGCTCGACGCCGGAATCGCCAGTGACGACGTGGTGGAGGCGCCCGATTTCCGCACGCCGATCGCGTGGGACCATCTCGACGGTGTGATCTCGATCGCGACGAGCACCCGCCGCCGCTACCTGCAGCAGCTGCTCGACCACGACATTCCCGTCGTCGTCGCCAGCGACGTCGTGGAAGGTCTCGACCTCCCAGCGGCGGTCCCCGACAACGCGGGCGGGGTCAGCGCCGCGGTCGGCCACCTCGTCGCCCACGGCCATTCCCGGATCGGGTTCGCCGCGAACCTCGTGCAGAGCGACATGCGGGAGCGGCTCGAGGGCTTCCGGTCGGCGCTCATCACCCACGACCTGGAGTGGCGTGACGAGTGGTTTCTCGACGCGCCGGACAACGGGGAACTCGGTGGTGCCGACGTCGCACGTCGCCTGCTCGATCGTCGGCTGCCGATCACGGCCATGGTGTTCGCCACGGATCGGAACGCGATCGGTTGCATGGAGGTGCTCGTCGAGCGCGGTGTGAAGGTACCCGACGACCTGGCCGTCGTCGGCTTCGACGGCATCGACGCCGGCGCATACTCGTCACCGACGCTCACCACCGTCAGCCAACGTTTCGACGACATCGGCGCCGCCGCGGCGAATCTCCTGCTCGCCCGGATCGACGGGCAGTCGGTGGCGAACGGCCCGTACCCGATCTCCGGAGAACTGCTCGTGCGCGAGTCGTGCGGGTGCGGTGGCACCGACACGCTCGGGACGGCCGAGCGTTCCGACAGCGCTGCAGCGATCGACTTCTGGCGCTCCGAAGCTGCGCTGCATCTCGAACGCAGCCAACGACGGGAACGATGGATGCGTGAGCAGTACGAGATCGGCATCCGCCTGCTCGACCACGATCTGTCGGCACCGCAACACCTCGAGTGGCTCTCGGCGACCGGTGTGCGAGCGGCGGAGCTCGCACTCTGGGACGGCGATCCGGCGCTCGGACGGGTGCGGATCGCCGGTACCTACGACGGCGATGGGGCGTCGAGTGACCCGGGCGCCACTGTCGGCAACACGATGTCGGTCACGTCCTTCCCGACGGTCGACCTGCTCCACCGGTCCGACGCCCACCCGGGCGAGGCCACGATCGTCGTCCCGGTCGCCGCGCGCGGCCAGGACTTCGGGCTCCTCGCCGTCGTGGGTGAGGTCGACGCACTGTCGGCGAACGGCCGTGAGACGCACAACCAGTGGGCTGCGCTCCTCACCGTCGCGCTCGATCAGCAGCTCCTGCACGACCAGCTCCGCAAGAGTGAGGAGCGGTACAGCCTCTGGGCGCAGGCCACGGACGACGGACTGTGGGATTGGGACGTCGCGAGCGGACAGATCTACTACTCGGGTCGGAGCATGGAGATGATCGGCCTCGACTATCGCAGCGTGACGGGCCCGCCGACGATCTGGCTCGACCGGGTGCATCCCGACGACCGCGACCGGATGCACCGCGCGATGTCCGTCAGCTCGACGACCGAGCGCCGCACCATCGAGCTCGAGCATCGCATCAAGGGACGCGACGGGCACTACCGCCGTGTGGTCGTGCGGGCCCTACCGGTCGGACCCGAAGGTGTGCCGGCGACACGCATCGTGGGATCGATCCACGACGTCGAGGTCCGCCGCCAGCTCGAGGAGCAGCTCCGTCGGGGTGCGCTGTACGACGATGTCACCGGGCTACCGAACCGGCGCATGTTCCTCCAGCGTCTCGACGCCGCCATCGCCCGGGAGCGCGACGACGGACGTGGGTATGTGGTCGCGTTCGTCGACCTCGACGGGTTCAAACTCGTCAACGACTCGCTGGGCCACCTCGCGGGCGATCGGCTCCTCGCCGAGATCGGCGCCCGGCTCGAGCGACGGCTGCGCCGGTCGGATGTCGCCGCCAGATTCGGCGGCGACGAGTTCGCGCTGCTGCTCGACGATGTCTCGGCGAGCGCCGCGACGGCGACCGTGGCCGACGTGCTGGCCGACATCCGCCGGCCCGTGGACTTCGACGGGAGCTCGATCGTCGTGTCGGCGAGCACCGGCATCACGACCAGCGACTTCTGCTACAGCACCCCCGACGAGGTGATCCGCGACGCCGATTTGGCGATGTATCGGGCCAAGGCGACGAGAGCCGACTCACCCGTCGTGTTCGACGAGTCGCTCCGTGCGGACGGCCGCACGTTGTCGAGGGTCTGGACGAGCAGCGACTGACGAGGCGCGCGCCGGCAGTGTGACGACCGTTCGATCGGGTCAGCCGGACCGGCTGCGAGGGGAAACATTCTTCGGACGAGATCGTCGATCGTCCCGACACCGGCCGGGGCGGAAGTCCCTCGACAGTCGGCGCGGTCTGATCTACGTTGCGTCGGCGGTCGATGCGACACGCGCCCGGTGGTGGTGGGTGCACGAGCCGATGATCGCCCGAGCGAGTCAGGGGATCATCATGCGGGTGGGGCGATCGATGACCGAGGTGGTCGGGCGGACGCCTGTCGTGCAGCTGCGCAAGGTCGTTCCGGACGACGCAGCCGACGTGTTCGTGAAGCTCGAGTGGTTCAACCCGACGGGGTCGTACAAGGACCGCATGGCACTGGCCATGATCGAGGAAGCGGAACGTCGTGGTGACCTGCGGCCCGGCATGACGGTGCTCGAGTACACGGCAGGCAGCACCGGTTCGTCGTTGGCATACGTGTGCGCTGCCAAGGGCTATCGCTTCAAGGTCGTGACGTCGGATGCGTTCGCTCCGGAGAAGCTGGCGACGATGGCGGCATTGGGGGCAGAACTGACGATCGTCCCCAGCGTCGACGGCAAGATCACCCCCGATCTGACGCCGCGGATGATCGAGACGGCGCGCGAGCTCGCCGCGGATCCCGACGTGTACTGGACGGATCAGCTCCACAACACCGATTCGCTGGTCGGTTACCAACAGGTCGGTGTCGAACTCCTCGAACAGATGGACCGGCCGATCGACGTGTTCTGCTGTGCGGTCGGCACGAGTGGTATGGCGACCGGTGTAAAGAACGCCTTCGACGAGCGTGGCAGCTCGGCGCGCGTGGTGATCTTCGAACCGGACTCGAGTCCGGTCATCTCGACGGGGCAGGCGGGGGTGAACTCGGTGGAGGGCATCGGGATCGGCATCGTGCCGCCGCTGCTCGACCTCGATCGGTTCGACGGCGTTCGTGCGATATCCGAAGCTGAAGCCTTCACGATGGCGCGGCGTCTGGCAGCCGAAGAAGGCCTCCTGGCCGGCGGATCGACCGGACTCAATGTCGTCGGCGCGATCGAACTCGCGCACGAGCTCGGGCCCGGGAAGACCGTGGTGACGCTCGCCTGCGACACGGGACTCAAGTACCTCGCCGGCGACCTGTACCGACACTGACCCACGCGTCGATCCCGTCCCGGCACGCCGGGAGGACGGAAGGGCGCGCGGACGAGCTCGGTCCCCGGTTCGCCCGACCGTCCGGGCGCCTGCGAGCCACTCACTAGGGTGTGGTGATGGTCGTCGCCGGTGACGTGGGACGTCTGCGGACGGTGCTCGGCATCGAGGCGCCGGTCCTGCAGTCCGGAATGAGAGGGGTGGCGGGCCCTCGCTTGGCGGCCGCCGTGAGCAATGCCGGCGGCATGGGGACATTGGCGGCGCTGTTCCAGGGTCCCGACGAGGTGCGGGCCGGCATCCGAGCGATCCGCGAGCTGACCGATCGCCCGTTCGGCGTCAACATCTGGCTCCACGACGACGTTCGCACCCCGCCCGACGTCGAACGCGTCGACAGCGACGCCGTGCGATCCGTGCAGACCGTGTTCAACGAGCTTCGTCCGCGGTTCGACCTCGCCCCGACCCTCGACGACCCGCCGCAGCTCCCGGATCTCGTCGACGCCGCGCTGGACGTGATGATCGAGGAACGGATCCCCGTGTTCTCCGCGGGCGTCGGACTGCCCGAGCCGGATCTCGTCGCCGAAATCGCGGCGGCGTCCGGTGCGGATGTGGTGATCGCGCAGGGCACCGAGGCCGGCGGGCATCGGAGCTACGGGTCGAAGCGGGAGCGCCGCGATGCCGTCGGAACCGGAACCTTCACCCTCGTGCCCGAGGTCGTCGCACGCGTCGGCGACCGGGTTCCGGTGGTGGCCGCGGGCGGCGTCGTCGACGGACGTGGACTGGCGGCTGCGATCGTGCTCGGAGCGTCCGGCGTGCTGATGGGCACCAGGTTCGTCGCCACCGTCGAGTCCGAGGCCAACGAGGTCTGGAAGCGACGTCTCGTCTCCGGACAGGGCGACACCGTGCTGACCGACGGCTTCACGGGGCAGTGGGCACGGGTCCTGAGGTCGGAGTTCACGGATCACTGGGACGCAGCCGGAGTCGAGCCGCTCCCGGGGCTCCTGCAGGCGGTCGTCGGTGGCGACGTGTACGCCGCCGCGGCCCAGGTTGGCGACGATCAGATGCAGGCGCTCTATGCGGGTGCTTCGTTCGGTCGGATGCGCGATCTACCGGACGCCGCAGAAGTCGTCCGTTCGGTGGTCGACGACGCCACACAGCTGCTCGGGCGCCTCTGACGCGGCGCCTCTGACGCATCTCCCGGCGTGGCGATCGACAGTGCGCCGAGTTCCGCGTGCTCGCGTGTGCGATCCATGCCCGCCGTGGTGATCGGTGGCACGACCGGGCGCAACGTCCGGTCGGATCCGTCAATGGTCGTGTCGGTGATGGAGGTCGGGCACGTGCGGGTGTGCATGGACGAGCCGGGGGTGTTCGTGGCGATGGCTGTGCCGGTCGGCGAACCCGTCGGCGTGCTCGTGGTCGTGGTGCCCGTCCCCGTGGACGTGCTCGTGCTCGTGCGTCAACGGTTCGTGGCGGTGGTCGTGCTCGTGGCCGGACTCGAGTGCCACGACGACGCCGGTCGCGGCGATCACCACGGCGGCGATCTGGAGTGGTTCGACGACTTCGCCGAGCACGATCCACGCGATCGCCGCCCCGATGAACGGCGCGGTCGCGAAGATCACTTGGCCGCGTGCGGCTCCGAGCTCTCGGGCGCCCTTGACCCACAGGGTGATCGAGGCGCCGTAGCCGGCGGCCCCGATCGCGAGCGCGGCGACCATGTCGGTGTCGATATAGCCCGGGGC
>CAXBAZ010000117.1:0-8557 GCA_963973395.1 uncultured Acidimicrobiaceae bacterium | reverse complement strand
GGCGACGAGCGACGGGTGCGACGAGTCGGAACCCGCACCCGGGTACAGCAGTAGCGTCATGACCAGCCCGAGCTGCCCACCTGCTCGGTGAGGATCCGGCGCGCCTCGTTCAGGTCGAGGATCGCCTTGCTGGCGTCGACGGCCGCGCCGCCGTGGTCGGGGTGCACGTCGCGCATTCGCACACGGTACTGCTTCGCCACTTCGCGCTTGGACGGCTTCGCCGCCCCGGCGGGGAACCCCAGCATCTCGAGCGCCCACGCCCGCGGATCGGCCAGCGCCGCAAGTGCGGTCGACTGGGCACCGGCGAGGTGTGCGATCAGCGCCGCTCCGATCGGTCCGCGCCAGCGGGTCGCCTTCGACAGCACGGGGGCGATGACACGTCGGCTGCTGAGTTCGAGACGCTCGAGGGCGTAGACCGCGCCGAGCACCTGGGCGAGGTCGCTCCCGTTGGTGCCGAAGTCGAACTCGATGTCGTCGTCGTCGCCGATCATCCGGTGGCGGCTGTGCGAGAGCCCATGGCGATCGACCTGGAACCGGTGACGCAGACGTGGCTGCACGACCCGGTCGCCGCGTTCGATCTCGGCGATCAGCCGCGCGACGTCGCCCTGGAGGTCGACGTCGACGCCGGCGATGTGATTGGCGACGACGGCGCCGAGCAGCAGCCCACCGAAGCCGGGTGCGGGTTCGACCGGCAGCAGCAGATGACCGAGCGCGACGCGTCGGGTCGGCACGGCCGGCCGGGTGTGGAAGACCTCGAGTTCGGCCAGGAGCATCGACGGTCAGACGTAGGGACGACAGACGGAACGGAGCTCGTCGGCCTGCGCCGAGATCAGTTCGGCCTCGGCGCCCTCCTCGAAACGTTCGTGCAGGGCTTGGGCGTGTCCGACGATGACGCCCCAGGCGCCGGCCGACATGCCGAACGGCGGCACGGTCGGTGACAGCTGCGGCACCAGCTCGAGCACCGTCGAGCGGCCGCCGCCGTGGGTGGCATCGCGGGCCAGGCGGTCGGCCGCGACGTAGAGGTCGTGCAGCGCACCGTCGGGTGCCTCGGCATCCTCGTCGATCATGGCCACGTCGCCCGCCTCGATCGCGTCGAGCAGGTCGTCGACGACATCCTCGGCGTCCTCGGCGACGAGCAGCGTCCTGCCCTGCCACAGGTGCGGGATCTCGGCCTCCACGAGCGACTCACGGAGGGTCTCGATGTCGCGCTCCGGCCATTCGTCGAGCCCGAACTCGGTCGAGGCATCACCTTCGAGCAGTGGCACCGGGAACGGCCCGATCTCGGCTTCCAGTTCGTCGAACAGCGCATCGACCGCGGCCTCGATCTCTTCCGGGACGACGAGCTCCTCGCCGTCCCACACGTGCGGCACGCCGCGCTCGGCCAACGTCTCGGAGAGCTCCGCCCGCTGCTCGAACCCCCACCCCGTCAGGTTGTAGTGGACCTTGGTGCGGTCCGGATCGTTCGGATCGAAGTCGAGGTCGAACGGATCGGGGGTGCCGGCCGCGGCCTCGCTGCCGGCTTCCTCGTCGTCGGCACCCGACTTGTTCACGAAAGGCATGGGATGACGCTACCGGTCACCCGACGACGCTCACCAGGCACCGTTCGATCGAGCGGTGCTCGGTGGTGCGGGAGCCCCGGATCGCTCACTCGCGAAACCTCGTTGACTCGCCCGTCGCCGATCGGCCAATGTGTGCGCCGACCCGAGAACGAAAGGAGGACACGCCCCGATGATCGACGACTTCGAAACCAGCGCCAGCGCCGAGATCACCGAACTCATGCCGACGCGCGCCGTGTCCACCTGCCTCGGCCTCGCCGCCGGCTGATCCAGCCGGTCACCTCGCCGCCGGTCCGTTCGGACCGGTCCCCGGAGTCGGGCCGCCCGCGACCGGACGCATCGTGTGGTTCGTCCCTCGTCTGCACCGCTGCCGGACGCGCCTCCGGTGCGCCCGCACGCGGCCCCCTCCCCCGATCCCCATCCACACACCAACAGAGAAGAGAGCACCATCATGTTCCATCAGCATCCCGAGTTCCTGCGCCAACTGGCGAACGACCGTCATGCAGAGCTGCAGCGTGCGGCCGGCGCGAGCCGCCTGCGTCGCGAGGCTCGACGGTCGAGGCAACGGCCCCGACAGCGGGCCGGGCCCGCCAGGTAGCAGCACGAATGACGCCGATCGGGCATGCCACCACTACGGTGGTGGCATGCCCAGTCCGGCAGCACAGCGTCCCGACCGCAACCTCGCGATGGAGTTGGTGCGAGTCACCGAATCCGCCGCCCTCGCGTCGGCGCGCTGGGTGGGCCGAGCCAACAAGGAGGGCGCCGACCGCGCCGCCGTCGATGCGATGCGGCTCAGCCTCTCGTCGGTCCAGATGGACGGCATCGTCGTCATCGGCGAGGGCGAGAAGGACGAGGCGCCGATGCTCTACAACGGCGAACACGTCGGCGACGGCCAGGAGCCGCTGGTCGACGTCGCCGTCGACCCGATCGACGGCACCACCCTCACCGCCAAGGGCCTCAACAACGCACTCTCCGTGATCGCGGTGAGCGAACGTGGTTCGATGCTCGACCCCGGGCCGTCGTTCTACATGGACAAGATCGCAGTCGGGCCCGAATGCGTCGGTGCGATCGACATCACCGCCAGCCCGACCCAGAACCTGCGTTGGATCGCCAAGTCGAAGCAGGAGAGCGTGCGCGACCTGACCGCCGTGATCCTCGACCGTCCACGCCACGACGATCTGATCGACGAGGTGCGGGCCAGCGGCGCCCGCATCCGCCTCATCAACGACGGCGACATCTACGGCGCGATCGCGAGCGCCTGGCCCGACGCCGGCGTCGACGTGCTGTTCGGTATCGGCGGCACGCCCGAAGCCGTCATCTCGGCAGCGGCACTGAAGGCGATGGGCGGCGAACAGCAGGCTCGCTTCGCTCCGCAGTCCGAGACCGAGCAGGAGGCGATGCTCTCGGCCGGGTTCGATCTCGACCGCGTCTTCGACCAAGACGACCTGGTCCAGGGCGACAACTGCTTCTTCGCCGCCACCGGACTGACCGACGGTCAGCTCCTCCGAGGCGTCCGTTTCGATTCGCGAGGTGCCCGCACCCAGAGTCTCGTGATGCGGTCACGGAGCGGCACGGTCCGGTTCATCGATGCACGGCATCGCGTGAGCAAGCTGCAGGAGTTCAGCGCGATCGACTACACCTGACCGAGCCCGAGCGGCGGTTGCTCAGGCGCGCTGGATCAACGCCGAGACCCGGCGTCTGAGCCATCGTGGGGTCACGTTGGTGGCAGCGGTCAACACCTTGTACTGCGCCCCCGGCACCGCCAGCGCCCGGTTCGCGATCACCGACGACAGGCCCTCGTCGGCCACCTGGTCGGGGCTGGTCCAGGCGATGCCGGGGAACACGTCCGCGTACTGATCGGTGTTGCTCACCGACTGGAACTCGGTCTTCGTGAGGCCGGGGCAGAGCGCGGTGACGTGAACGCCGTGAGGCTTCGCCTCCTCGTGCAGGCTCTCGGTCAGACTGGTCACGTAGGCCTTCGTCGCCGCGTACACGGCGAGCCTCGGGGCCGGCTGGAAGCTCGCCACGCTCGACACGTTGAGCAGCCACCCGCGCCGCCTCGGTACCATCGCCGCCAGCGCTGCATGGCTCAACCGGGTCAGCGCCGCCACGTTGAGTCCGACCTCGTCGGCGAGCCGCTCGACGTCGAGTTCGTGGAACGACCCGTTCGTGCCGAACCCGGCGTTGTTCACCATCAGGTCGATCGGGCGGTCCTGGTCGGCGAGACGAGCGGCGACGGCACGCTGGCCCGACATCGTCAACAGGTCGGCGGTCAGCACCTCGACGCCGTCGAACTCGTCGGCGATCGTCCGGAGCCGATCGGCACGGCGAGCGACCACCACGACGGCGACACCGGCGCCGGCCAGCTTGCGGGCGAGCACCTCGCCGATCCCCGACGATGCTCCGGTCACGAGTGCTGACGAGAACGGGTACGTGGCCATGGGGCACGATACAGCCGCGGGTCGAGCGCTCGACGGTGCGCTGCGGCTCAAGCAGTCGCCGACGTCGTCCGATGACGTGATGTGCATGGAGGTGACACTGCACCGTCGTCGACGGAGGACGATCGCGCGGACCGGGCGGTCGCCCGCGGGCGCAACGCCGGCGGGACGTGGATCATCGCTGCGGTCGTCGCATTCGGAGCCGGGCTCGTCTCGCGTTCGGGCGCGACGTTCGTCCTCGCGTGGTCGGCCGGGATCGTGCTGTTCCTGATCGGCCTCGTCGTACGGGCGCGCTACTGGCGGACGGTTCGCAGGCGGCTGGGTGACGCAACGATCCAGCGGGCCCGTTGGCGGTCGGTCGATGCGGACCGCGACCGACCCGAGCGAGTGGCCGCAGCCGTGGCGCTCGTGCTCGTGCTGCTCGGGTTCGAGCTCTGGCGGAAGTAGCCGGCGCACCACGATGGGAGCCGAACGGAGCGAACCCGGTTCGCTCCGTTCGGGCCGGCCTGCGACGGCACCGCCGAGTGCCGCGTCAGAACGAGACGCCGGCGGCGTTGAGGCGCGCGTGAGCCCGGCTCAGGGCGCTCACGGCCTCGGCGTCGTGAGCGTGGCGGAGCGCATTCTCGGCGCGATCCTTCGCGGCCCGGGCGCGCTCGATGTCGACGTTCGCACCCAGTTCGGCCGAGTCGCTGAGGATCGACACCTTGTTGCTGCTGACCTCGACGAAACCACCGTGGACCGCGATGTCCTCGACGGCACCGCCGTCGAGGAAGACGCGGGTGTGGCACTCCTGGAGGGCACCGAGGAAGGCGGCGTGACCCGGCTGGAACGCGATCTCGCCGCCGCCGAGCGTACGCGTGATGACCATGGTCGCCTCGCCCGAGTAGAGGACCTCCTCGGGCGAGACCACTTCGACGGTCATGAGGTTCGCCATGTCAGCTCTCCTGGAGGGCCTTCGCCTTGGCGAGCACCTGTTCGACGCCACCGACGTTCAGGAACGCCTGCTCGGGTACGTCGTCGAGCTCACCCTTGAGGATCGCGTCGAAGCTCTCGACGGTCTCCTCGACCGGCACGAACTCGCCTTCGAGCCCGGTGAAGACCTTGGCGACGAAGAACGGCTGCGACAGGAAGCGCTGGATCTTGCGGGCCCGGTTCACCGTCAGACGGTCTTCGTCCGACAGTTCGTCGAGTCCGAGGATGGCGATGATGTCCTGCAGTTCCTTGTAGCGCTGGAGGTTCTCCTGCACCCGGCGGGCGACGTTGTAGTGGTGCTCGCCGACGACCTCGGGGGTGAGGATCGTCGAGGTCGATGCCAGCGGGTCGACCGCCGGGTAGATGCCCAGCGCCGCGACCTGACGGGACAGCTCGGTCGTCGCGTCGAGGTGCGTGAACGTGGTGAACGGCGCCGGGTCGGTGTAGTCGTCGGCGGGGACGTACACGGCCTGCAGCGACGTGATCGAGCGACCGCGGGTCGAGGTGATCCGCTCCTGGAGCTGGCCCATCTCGTCGGCCAGGGTCGGCTGGTAGCCGACCGCCGACGGCATCCGGCCGAGCAGGGTCGACACCTCGGAGCCGGCCTGCACGAACCGGAAGATGTTGTCGACGAACAGCAGCACGTCCTGACCCTGCACGTCGCGGAAGTACTCCGCCATCGTGAGTGCCGACAGGGCGACCCGCAGGCGCACGCCGGGCGGCTCGTCCATCTGACCGAAGACCAGCGCGGCCTTCTCGTACACGCCCGACTCCTGCATCTCCAGGCGGAGGTCGGTGCCTTCACGGGTGCGCTCGCCCACGCCGGCGAACACCGACACACCACCGTGCTGCGAAGCGACACGGTTGATCATCTCGGTGATGAGCACGGTCTTGCCCACACCGGCGCCGCCGAACAGGCCGATCTTGCCGCCCGCCACGTAGGGGGTCAGCAGGTCGATGACCTTGATGCCGGTCGGGAACAGCCGAGCGGACGGCTCGAGCGCGTCGAAGTCGGGGGCCGGGCGGTGGATGTCCCAACGCTCGGCCTGGTCGAGGCCTTCGGGCTGGTGGTCGAGGGCGTCGCCCCACACGTTCCAGACGTTGCCGAGCACGATGTCGCCGACCGGCACCTGGATGCCGTGCCCCAGGTTCTTCACCGGTGTGCCGCGCTTGAGGCCGTCGGTCGGCTTCAGGCAGACCGCACGGACGCGGCCGTGACCGAGTTGCTGGGCCACCTCGGCGAGAACGACGATCGTCTCGCCGTCGACCTCGACTTCGAACTCGACGGCCGAGTTCAGTTCGGGCAGCGAGTTCGGCGGGAACTCGACGTCGATCACGGGGCCGGCGATGCCGACGACGCGTCCGTCCTTCAGGCCGGTTGCTGGGTCTGTCATGGTCATGACTGGGGTGTCTCCTGCGTGTTCGGTCGATCGTCAGATCTGGTCGTCGGGGTACTTCTCGTTGTGGAGGCGACGGGCTTGTCCCTGCCAGTCGTCCCGCTGGATCCGGCCTTCGAAGCCGAGGTGATCGTCGATGCGATCGATGTCGTCGCCCGTCCACGCCGCGATCTCCGCGAAGGTGGTGACCCCCATGTCGCGGAGTCTGGCTTCGATGTCTCCGGCGACACCGTCGATGCGCGTGAGGTCGTCGGGCTCGATCGTGGCGGTGGTGGTGCCGGCCGGCGCGGTGGCCACGATCGGCGACGCACCGTGCTGCACCGTCGACGTGGGAGTCGGAGCCGCCGGCGCCGGGCCTTGCGCCTCGGGTTGGCCGAAGCCCATGTTGAGGTCGAGGTCGACGATGCGGAGTTCGGTGTCCTTGCCGGAGCCGAGCGCCTCGGCACCGCCGACGATCTCCATGATCTCGGTGGTGATCGAGGCCTGGCGGGCCCGGTTCATCGTGATGCTCAGCGAGCGGATCAGGTCTTCGGCGTTGTCGGTCGCGGACTTCATCGCCCGCTGGCGGAACGCATGCTCGGACGCCGCCGCGTTCAGCAGGGCGGCGTACACGCGAGCCTCGACGTAGCGTGGGAGCAGCGTGTCGAGGATCGTGCCGGGATCGGGCTCGAACTCGTAGTCGGAACCGGCACCGTCGTCGGATCCGGCCCGGCCGTCGCCTCCCGCGACCGTGTCTTCCGACAGCGGCACGAGCGGGCGCAACACGACTTCCTGGCTGCCCGGCGTGATGAAGCGGGTGTAGACCAGTTCGACCTTGTCGACGTGACCGCTGGCGTAGAGCCCGACCACGTGCTGACCGATCTCCTTGGCGTCGGCGTAGGTGGGCTGATCGCTGAACCCACCGAACGCGCGCCCGAGGCCGTAACCGCGGAACCTGAAGTAGCTCTCGGCCTTGCGACCGACCGGGATGATCTCGTAGCCCTTGCCGGCGAGCACGTCGGCTTTGACCTCACCCTCGGCGGCGCGCTGGACGCCGGCGTTGTACCCACCACACAGACCACGATCGGCCGTGATCACCACGTAGCACGTGTTCTTGATCTCGGGACGTCCGGTCAGGAGTGGCGAATCGTGCGACGCACCGGCGGCCGCGAGATCCTTGACCACCTCGGTGATCTGCTCGGAGTACGGCACGGCGGCCTGCACACGCTGCTGGGCCTTGACGATGCGGGAGCCCGCGATCAACTCCATGGCGCGCGTGATCTTCTTCGTGGCCTGCATCGACCGGATGCGACCCTTGAGAATTCGTTCCTGTCCACCTGCCATGTCAGCAGACTCCTTTCGCGCTCCGACGTGCGCGGTGGGGGGAGGTGTGGAGGGGGGCGCTCCGCGATCCCCCCTCCACCATCGCCGATTCGGCGTGCCGTGAGGCGATCGCGAATGGGCGCGGCGAAGCCGCTCCGAACAGCTTCGGACCGAACGGAGCGAGCGAAGCGAGCGAGAGAGGCCGAGCGATCATTCCGTCGCGAGGGTCTTCTTGGAGGCGGCGTCGCCCATCTCGTCGGCGTCGACGCCGGTGGGATCGACGGCGTAGCCGCCGTCGGTGCCACCTTCGAACTGGTCCTTGAACGTTTCGACGGCGCCCGCCAGCTCGTCGGGGATGCCGCCGGTGCGGAGATCCGCGAGCAGCCCGCTGTGGCGGCTCTGCATGAACTCGAGCAGTTCCCGCTCGAAGCGGACGACGTCGGTCGTGGCCACGTCGTCGAGGTAGCCCTTCGTGCCGGCGAAGATCGACACGACCTGCTGCTCGACGGGCATCGGGCTGTTGACCGGCTGCTTGAGCAGCTCGACGAGGCGGTAACCGCGTTCGAGCTGTGCCTTCGACACGGCGTCGAGCTCGGAGCCGAACGTGGCGAACGCCTCGAGCTCGCGGAACTGGGCGAGGTCGAGCTTCAGGGTGCCGGCGACCGCCTTCATGGCCTTGGTCTGGGCCGCCGAACCGACTCGGGAGACGGAGATACCCACGTCGACGGCGGGACGGACACCCGACTTGAAGAGTGCGTCCTGGAGGAACACCTGACCGTCGGTGATCGAGATCACGTTGGTCGGGATGAACGCCGACACGTCGCCGGCCTTGGTCTCGATGATCGGCAGGGCGGTCAACGAACCGGCGCCGTTCTCGTCGGAGAGCTTGGCG
>CAXBAZ010000116.1:0-8569 GCA_963973395.1 uncultured Acidimicrobiaceae bacterium | reverse complement strand
GGCGATCGTGCGCAACATGTCGGCGAGCCTCGAGGTGCCGACCGCCACGAGTTTCCGCAACATCCCGGCCAAACTACTCGAGGTCAACCGCAAGGTGATCAACGGCTACCGGGCGCGAGCGGGCCTGGGCAAGGTCAGCTTCACGCACCTGATCGGCTACGCGATCGTCCGCTCGATCGCCGAGACGGTGCCGAACATGAAGAACGGCTTCGCCACCGGCAGCGACGGTAAGCCGCGACTCGTCCGCAACGAGCACGTGAACATGGGCCTGGCGGTCGACATCGACAACGGCGACGGCACCCGCAGCCTGATCGTCCCCGTGCTGAAGAACGCCGACCAGCTCGACTTCAACGGTTTCCTCGCGGCCTACGAGGAGATCATCCGCAAGGTCAAGAACAACAAGCTGACCATCGACGACTACGCCGGTGCGAACGTGACGTTGACCAACCCCGGCACGATCGGCACCGTGCAGTCGGTGCCGCGTCTCATGCCCGGCCAGGGCGTGATCGTCGGCGTCGGCAGCATCGACTATCCGGCCGAGTTCGAGGGCGCCGACCGCCGCAACCTGTCCGCGATGGGCGTGTCGAAGGTGATCACGATCACGTCCACGTACGACCACCGCATCATCCAGGGCGCCGAGTCCGGCCTGTTCCTGAAGCGGATGCACGAACTCCTGCTCGGCGAGCACGGGTTCTACGACGACATCTTCGGCGACCTCGACATGCCCTACGAGGCGGTCAAGTGGCGTCCCGACCTCAACCCGCTCGATCGCGAAGAGGCGATGCTGGCCAAGCAGATGGCCGTCGCCAAGCTCATCCGGGTGCATCGGGTGCGGGGGCACCTGATCGCAGATCTCGATCCGCTCCACTGGAAACAACCGCACACGCCGATCGAGCTCGACCCGGCCACCTACGGCCTCACCATCTGGGATCTCGACCGCGAGTTCCTCACCGATGGCGTCGGGGGCACGCACAAGCTGTCGCTCGGCGATCTGCTCGGCGTGCTGCGCGACGCGTACTGCCGGAGCATCGGCGTCGAGTACATGCACATCCAGAACACCGAGGAACAGAAGTGGATCCAGGAGCAGGTCGAGGTCAAGGCACCCGCGCTCTCCAAGGACCAGAAGGATCGGATCCTCGAACGGTTGAACGCCGCAGAGGCGTTCGAGAAGTTCCTGGCCACCAAGTACGTCGGCACCAAGCGGTTCGGGATCGAAGGCGCCGAGTCGGCGATCCCGATCCTCGACGAGATCCTGTCGCACGCGGCCGACGAGAAGCTGCAGGGCGCCGTGCTCGGCATGGCCCACCGCGGCCGGCTCAACGTGCTGTCCAACATCATGGGGAAGAGCTACGAGGCGATCTTCTCCGAGTTCGAGGGCCACGTCGACCCGAACACCGTGCAGGGGTCCGGCGACGTCAAGTACCACCTCGGCACGACCGGCAAGTACGAGAGCCCGAGCGGGGCCGACATCCCGATCGAGCTCGCCGCGAACCCGAGCCACCTCGAGTCGGTCGACCCCATCGTCATGGGGATGGTCCGTGCCCGCCAGGACCAGATCGAACCGATCGGCGCCTTCTCCGTCCTGCCGTTGCTGATCCACGGTGACGCTGCGTTCGCCGGCCAGGGCATCGTCGCCGAGTGTCTCGCGATGAGTGACATCGCCGGCTACCGCGTCGGCGGCACGATCCACCTGATCATCAACAACCAGATCGGCTTCACCACCGCACCCGAGATGAGCCGCTCGTCGCTCTACTGCTCCGACGTGGCCAAGACGGTGCAGGCACCGATCTTCCACGTCAACGGCGACGACCCGGAAGCGTGCGTCCGCGTCGCCCGCCTCGCGTGGGAGTACCGTCGCACGTTCCACAAGGACGTCGTCATCGACATGGTGTGCTACCGCCGCCACGGCCACAACGAGGGCGACGACCCGAGCTACACACAGCCGCTGATGTACCAGGCGATCGCCGAGCGGCGCAGCGTCCGCAAGCTCTACGTCGAGACGCTCGTCAAGCGGGGCGACATCACGGTCGACGAGGCCGAGCAGGCGCTGAGCGACTTCCAGAGCAAACTCCAGATCGCGCTCGAGGAGACACGCTCCAAGGCCTCCGAGGTGCACAAGGTGCCGCCGCCACCGAAGCCGGCGGGGGTGCTGCCGCACATCCCGACCGGAGTCGACCGGCACACGCTGGAGCGGGTCTTCCGACAGCTCACCGCGTATCCCGACGGGTTCACGCCGCATCCCAAGCTCGCCAAGCAGTTCGAGCTCCGCAACAAGCAGTTCGAGACCGACCACGATCTCGACTGGGCCACGGCCGAGTCGCTCGCGATCGGCTCGCTGATCCTCGAGGGGCATCCGGTCCGCCTCGCCGGTCAGGATTCACGACGCGGCACCTTCAGCCAGCGTCACGCGGCCGTCGTCGACTTCGAGACCGGGGTGCCCTGGATACCGCTCGCCGGTCTCGACGGCGCCGAGGCGAACTACTGGGTCTACGACTCGTTGCTCAGCGAGTACGCCGCGCTCGGCTACGAATACGGCTACGCCCACGCCAACCCCGAGGCACTCGTGATCTGGGAGGCTCAGTTCGGCGACTTCATCAACGGCGCTCAGATCATCATCGACCAGTACATCGTGGCGGCCGAGGACAAGTGGGGTCAGCGCAACGGTGTGGTGCTGCTGCTCCCGCACGGGTACGAGGGTCAGGGGCCCGAACACTCGTCGGCACGCATCGAGCGTTTTCTCACGCTGGCCGCGGAGGACAACATGCAGGTCTGCAACGCCACCACGGCGGCCCAGTACTTCCACCTGCTCCGCCGCCAGGTGCACAGCGAGCGGCACACGCCGCTGGTGCTGTTCACCCCGAAGCAGGGGCTGAGGATGAAGCAGACCCGCTCGCACATCGACGATCTGACGACCGGTTCGTTCCACGAGGTGCTCGACGATCCGCACGTGTCCGATCCCGCCACGATCGAGCGGGTCGTGTTCTGCTCGGGCAAGGTGGCCTGGGACGCGATGGCGGCGCGCGACGAGCGCGGCGCCCCGGTGGCGATCGTGCGTGTCGAGCAGCTCTATCCGCTGCCGACCGCCGAGATGCTCCGCGTCGTGCAGGAGCGGTACCCCAACGCCAAGGAGTTGCGCTGGCTCCAGGAGGAGCCGGCGAACATGGGTGCCTGGAACTTCATCGAGCACCACGTGTGGCGCATCAAGGAACTCGGCTATGACCTGCGGCACATCGGACGGCACGAGTCCGGGAGCCCGGCCACGGGGTCCAAGGCCGTACACGACCAGGAGCTGGCCGAGTTGATGGACCGGACGTTCGCCGGCTACTGACCGAGCGGTCCCGACCCGTTGCGGGCGGTCACGGGCTGCTCTCGAGAGTCGCCAGCGCCTCGGCGATCGTCGTCGACGGGGCGGGCGTCGACGCCCAGGGGTCTGGCTTCTGGGCGAGTCGACGGAAGACGTTCGTGATCGTGATCCGGCGCGGATGGAAGTCGGCCGCCAGCGCCTCGTCCCAGTCGAGCGGCGCGGCCACCGGTGCTGACGCGATCGGTCGGAGCGAGTACGGGGCTGCGGCGTGGCTCGCCGGTCCGTTGCGGAGGATGTCGAGGAACAGTCGTCCCCGGCGTCGGTTCTTGCGGTGTTCGAGCGTGAAGTCACCGCGCTCGCTCACGACCTCGGCGACGCGCCGCGCGAACGTGCTCGTGAGGTCGAACCCGACCTCGTTCGCGTCGATCACGTCGACCACGATGTGGAGGCCGCGTGAGCCCGACGACTTGACGCGCGGCGCCAGTCCGAGATCGCCGAGCACCGAGCGCAACTCCGTCGCGGCGGCGCGGACCGGGCCGAGATCGTCGCTCGACGGATCGAGGTCGAAGATCACCTCGATCGGCCGCGTCGGCGTGTCCGCTGCCGCGAGCAACGTGTGGAAGACGATCGCGCCCTGATTGGCGAAGTAGACGAGACCAGCGGCGTCGTCGACGACGGGGTAGCGGGTGATGCCGCCGTCGACGGTGTCGACCTCGACGCGATCGATCCAGTCGGGCACGTGATCAGGTGTGTTCTTCTGGTAGAAGCCGAACTCGTCGATGCCGTCGGGGAAGCGTTGGAGCACGAGTGGACGTCCGGAGACGTGCGGCAGCATGTGTTCGGCGATCCGCTCGTAGTAGTCGACGACGTCGCCTTTGACGATCGGTGGGTCGCCGGGGAAGTACACCTTGTCGAGGTTCGTCAGCTCGAGGGTACGTCCGCCCACGGTGCGCTCGCTCACGACGTCACCCCCGGAGTCTCGCGCACGACGTCGCCGGGTGGCTTGTCGTCGCGGAGACCGAGGAACCGCGGGTGGCGGAGTCGACCGGCCGTCGTCCACTCCGGTGAATCCGACCTGGTGTGCGAGGTCGGATTCACCGAGTGGACGCCGCGCGTCGTGGGTGCGTCTGCGAAGGGCGACGTCTCGCGCTCCCGACGCACGAGGATCGACGACAGCCGGTCGAGCGTGCCGTCGTCGAAACCCGTCCCGACCCGCCCGGCGAACCGCAACGAGCCGCCGTCGTCGTGGTAGCCCACGAGGAGCGCACCGAGCCCGGCACGTGATCCCTGGGGTTCGGTGAACCCGCCGATCACGAACTCCTGCTGGGCAACGCACTTGAGCTTGAGCCAGTCGGCGCTCCGGCCGGAGCGGTAGGCGGCGTCGGCCCGCTTCGCGATCAACCCCTCCCACCCCTTTCGGCATGCTTCCGCGAGCCAGGCCGCGCCGACCCCGTCCCCGCCGTTGCGATGCGGGCAGAAGCGGATCGGGTCGGAGAAGTCGAGCGCGGCCAGCAGGCGTGACTTCCGATCTCGGAGGTGGTGCTCGCGAAGGTCGTCGTCGTCCAGGTGCATCGCGTCGAACACGTACAAGAACCGTCGACCGTGGCCCTGCTGGAGACGAGAGAAGCTCGTGACGTCACCGTCGAACGCCACGACCTCACCGTCGACGACGAAACGTTCGCAGGCCTGCGCCCGGAGCGCGTCGGCGATCTCGGGATAGTGAGCGGTCCGGTCCTTGTGGTTCCGTGACCAGAGTCGCACGCGGTCGCCGTCGCGGACGGCGACGAGGCGGATGCCGTCGAGCTTGCGTTCGAAGATCCACTCCTCGCCGTCGACCGGTGCATCGACCAGCGTGGCGAGGGTCGGCGCCACGAAGACGGGGTCACTCATCGTCGGCCATCAACTCGGCGACCTGCCCGACGGTGTAGCCGCTGAGGACCGATTCGGGTTGCGTCGACGTCGGACGACGCCGGGCATCGGCATCGTCGTCGTCCCGCTTGATGAGCAGCCACTGGCCGTCGGCCGGTCGGAAGCGCTGCAGGGTGTAGCCGCCGGTGAGTTTCCGTCCCGTCAGCCGGAAGCTGAGGTGACCCTGCTCGACCGCATCGGCGACCGACACCGGTGCGCCGTCGTCGTCGCCGGCCAGATGCTCCCAGGTGCCGATGTCCCAGACGATCACCGCGCCGCCTCCGTACTCTCCCGCCGGGATCGTGCCTTCGAAGTCGATGTAGTCGAGCGGGTGGTCCTCGGTGCGCACGGCGAGCCGCTTGTCGCGCGGGTCGGTCGACGGACCCTTGGGGACGGCCCAGGAGAGCAGCACCCCGGAGTCCTCCAGCCGGAAGTCGTAGTGTTCGCTCGACGCGTCGTGGTGCTGGATCACGAACCGGCGCGGCCCGTCGGCCGGTGGCACCTCGGCGGTGCCCGACGGCTCGTCGGTCCGGTCGAAGTCCCGCTTCGCCCGGTATTCGTCGAGCCGGCCGCTCACGGTTGCCCCACTTCGCTCAGGATGTCGTCGCTGTCGGACGCGAGGCCCGACCGGACGATCGCGGCCACGAGGCGAGCGAACGTGTGCACGTCCGGAACGGTACGCCTCAGGGCAGCCGCGGTCGAGGGGAGCCGCAGGCGTTCGGCCGTCTCGAGCGTTCGGTCGTCGACGTACGGATCGAGCTCGTCCCAGACCACTTGGGCCTCACGCAGGAAGACGTGGGCGCCGACGTCACCGATGCCGGTGAACTCGGTCAACAGGCGGTGTTCGGCCGCGGGGTCACGGTCGGCAGCGTCGCGCACACGGCGCAGATCGCCGTCGTACCGGTCGACGAGGAGGGTGGCGGTCTGTTCGAGGTAACGGGCCGTGCTCTCGTCGTAGCGGGCATAGCCCGAGCGGTTGAGCGTCCTGGTCCGCTGCTCCCAGGTCGAGGCGAGCATGGCATCGGGTGTCGTCCAACCGGCGTCGGTGAGCGCCCGTGCCGCCGCGATCGCGATATCCGAGGAGATGCGAGCGCTGACGAGCAGCGACACGACGAGCAGCTGGAACAACGGTGCCGGTGTGTTGCGGTCGAGCCGGACTCCGGCTTCCGACGCGAACGTACGTCCGTGCCGCTCGAGCAAACGCTCGACGATCTGATGGGTCGAGCCTCCGGTCATGCCAGGCCTCCGTTCCGTTGGTCGGTGTCGTGCCCTGACGGGTACCCGCTCGGTATCGCCGCTATGCGCCCGGTCACCGACGGGGCGGTGGCGGCACCCCGATCGCGTTCGGGTAGGTCACCCAGCCGCGACGCGTGATCTGTCCGGCGATGTGGGTGAGCCCTGCCGACAGTCGCTCGAGTGCGGCGGGCTCCATGAGCGTCCATGTGGCGCTCGTGACATCGTCGGTCGCCGCTTCGAGTGTGCGGTGGCGGTGGCGGCCCTCGATCGTGACCGCACCGTCCCGATCGACGAGTGCGCGCTCGGCCAAACGGTGCAGGCTCGCTGATCGTTCGTCATCGGTCCAACCCCGGTTCGTGGTCGCATGACCGGCCGGCACCGAGCCGAGGCATTCGGCGAACACGAGGAGATCCAGTGGTCGCCAGCCTGCGCTCGTGGCGGCGGCGACATAGGTGTCGCCGCGGTGCTCACGCAGCAACGTGCACGACCGCCAGATGGCCGCGGCCGCTGTCGTCGGTGACGGTGAGGGCGTTGCCAGGTGGGCGGCGAACAGCGGTCGACCGGCCGGATCGAGGCGTTCGACGACAGTGCTCAGTTCGTCGGCGATCCAGTCGACCTCGTCGGCGGAGAGTTCGTCGAGGCAGTCGCCGATCGACGTCCCCGCGGATGTCTGGCGGATGTCCCAGGCCTGTGTCGGCTCGATCAGGTTCCAGACCGACGGCACGGCGCGTTCGACCATCGGGAACGCGAAGCTGTGGAACACGGCGTGGACGAGCTGCGCTCCGGCACGGCCGAGCGGTGAGGCGCGTCCGGCGAAATAACTGCGCCAGAAGCCGGTGACCCCCGACCGGGCGAACGACGCCGCGGTGTGTGGCGCGAAGTAGCTCACGGCGTGGATCGGCTCGAAGCGTGTCCACATGGCGCGAGAGACCGATGCGTCGGTGGTCCCGAACGTGACCGGGTCCCGGTGGTTCATCGGCGTCGGTCCGTGGCACGTGGGGGCGGGCAGGTTTCGCTCACTGCTGCACGGTGGCGCCCACCAGGCTGATCAGGGTCGCGGTCATGATCGCGAACGACTCGACGTCGTGGTCACCGTCGCGCCGGCCGACGTCCCCCGGACCGACGGCGGCCGTACAGACCGTGAGCGTGCGACCGTGCCGGACGGTCTGTGCAGCGACGTGGTATCGCTCGGCTTGCGCCGGGCGGAGCAGGTTGACCCGGAAGTCCACCGTCAGCACCGCCGCGTCGGGATGCATGAGCGAGAACGCCGCGTATCCGCACGCCGAATCCAGGACGGTGGTGAGGATGCCGGCGTGGAGGAAGCCGTGTTGCTGGGTGAACCGGTCGTCGTGGTCGAACACCATCTCGTTGGTGCCGGCTCCGATCGCGTGCAGTGACACCCCGAGTTCTCGCATGACGGCCTGGTTCGCGAAGCTGTCGCGGACCCGTCGTTCGTCGTCGGCGGAGAGTGTCTGGAGTCTCATGACCACCGATGTTGACGTTCCTCTGCTCGGCGCGTCTTGGACGAATCGGCCAGATTCGCGGCCGGGGGAGCACCATCACTTCCGGCGCCGGCTCGTCGATGGTCACCCGGTGGTCCTCGCGTGGTGGGTGCGGACGTCGACCGCGGCGGGACGTGAGATCCACGTGGTCGCGAAGAGCAACCCGCAGATCGTCGTCGGTCCGGACGGTCCCGTCGGAGCGCGCGTCCGGCCCCCGGGGCGCCACTGCATCGAACGACTCGACGAACGGTCCGTCGGCTTCGACCTGCACCCCTGGGTCTCGGGTGAGGTCGTCGAGACCGCGGCCGCACGTATCCGTCGGACCCGGCCGTCGGGCGACGGAGCGAGGGTCGGCGACGTGCTCGATCAACTCGCCCGGCTCGCTGCCGGGTCCGGTCTGGCGGCGGCTGTCGGCCTGGTCGAACGTGACGACATCCCGCTGCGCTCGGTCGCCGCCTCGCTCGGGTGGTCGGAACGTACGCTCCGCCGACGTTTCGTGACGGAGCTCGGCATCGGTCCCGGCCGTCTGCGCCGGCTCGCCCGCGTCGGTCGAGCCCGCGAGGCGCTCCACCGGCCCGGCGCGTCGATCGCGCGGACTGCGCTCGACGTCGGCTACTGC
>CAXBAZ010000115.1:0-8587 GCA_963973395.1 uncultured Acidimicrobiaceae bacterium | reverse complement strand
CGCCCCGTCCTCGAGGAAGGCCTTGAGGTCGGCGACCCAGTCGTCGAGCTCGGCGAGCACGTCGGGGTCGCGGACGCCGACGAGCGAGATCGTCTGGTAGCCGGCGATCGCCGATCCCTCCAGCTTCATCGTGAACGGCGTGATGTGTTCGAAGCGCGAGCCCTCGACGCGGACGCGCCGGTCGTCGAGCGGGGTGTAGGTCGCGTCGGTGGTGTCGAGGATGCCGGCCGGCTCGCGCATGCGGAACGGGTCGGCGTTCTCGTAGAGCATGTGGGCGGCGACCGACGTCGGCGTGCAACTGCTGTCGGGGTTGAGCGATTCGATCGTGAAGCCGGTGGCGTCGACCTCGAAGATGACACCACCTGTCCGCGGGTTGACGGTGCATTGGCCGCCGCACTCAGCGGTCTTGGCGGCGTGCCAGGTCGGGCCGGGCGGGCACCCGCGCATGAGCGGGAACGCCGCGAGCACGGCGGTGTCGGTCGCCCGGCCGGCGAGCACCACGTCGGCGCCCTGCTCGAGAGCGTTGACGATCGGGTGGTGGCCGAGCAGGCCCACCACGTGTTCGCACCGGCGCAGCGTGTCCTCGTCGAGCGGTTCGGCGGGCGCCAGTTCGTGAACCCGCCCGCTCGCGATCCGGGCCGCGATCACGTCGGGTGACTGCTCGCTGTAGATGCGGGCCACGGTCGCGGTCAGGCTCTCTTCCTCCAGGATCTTGGCCACGATGCCGGCGATCCAGTCGACGCCTGTGTCGGTGCCGCTCGTGCCGCACGTACCGACGATGAGCGGGATGCCGGCACGACGGGACGCGATGAGAAGGATCCGCAGGTCGTGGGCAACGGCACGTTCGGTCGTCTTCGCGGTCGCCGCGCCGAGGTAGTACGGGCCCGAGTCGGTGGAACCGCCGTCGAGCGCGATCACGTCGGCTCCCATGTCGATGCCGCGGTCGATGCTCTCGGGGGTGAAGCCGGCGCCGAGCATGCCGGTGGGTACCAGCACCTTCGTCGATGGCACGGTGGGTTCTGGACTCACTGGGTCTCCTTGGGGGATGCGTGGATGTCGTACGGGTCGGTCGTCGTGCCGTCGGGGCGGTTGTCGGCTCCGGCCCCGAACACTTTGCAGAGGTCGGGGAAGCGCAGGACGGGGTGGGACGGGATCGTGCTCGCGCCGGTCTGCACGCAGATCTCGGTCGTGCCGATGCCGACCATCTGCCGGTAGTGGTCGCCGAGGAACCGCCGCTCGCGGGCGATGCCCCGCACGGTGCCCGGTTGGCCGACGTCGCCGTCGGCGACGATCGTGATCGCTTCGGGGCGGACGCCGAGGCTGCCCCGGCCGAGCGCTGGGTCGCCGTCGACGTGCACGCGGACGGGCTCGCTGGTGCCGTCGACCACGAAGTCGGCGAACGACCCGTCGACGAACGTGATCTCGCCGGGGAGCAGGTTGATGCTGCCGACGAAGTCGGCGACGAAGCTGTCGGCCGGGTCGAGGTAGACCTCTTCGGGCGATCCGATCTGGGCGACCCGTCCACCGTTCATGACGACGATCCGGTCGCTCATCGACAGCGCCTCGTCCTGGTCGTGGGTCACGAAGACGGTGGTGATCCCGACCCGCTGCTGCAGGTCGCGTAGCCAGGCTCGCGCTCGCTCGCGCAGCTTGGCGTCGAGGTTCGAGAACGGTTCGTCGAGCAGCAGCAGTCGGGGCTGGTGGGCGAGTGCCCGCGCCAGCGACACACGTTGCTGCTGGCCGCCCGACAGCTGGTGCGGGTACCGGTCGCCGAGCTCACCGAGCTCGACCAGGTCGAGTACCTCCTCGATCCGGCCGCGCCGCTGCGCCTTCGACAGCTTGCGGAGCTTGAGCGGGTAGCCGACGTTGTCGGCCACGCTCATGTGCGGCCAGAGAGCGTACGACTGGAACACGACGCCGCACGCCCGCTCCTCGGGCGGCACCTCGATGCCGCGGTCGGCGTCGAAGACGACGTCGTCACCGATCGTGATCCTGCCGCTGCTCGGCGAGTGGAGGCCGGCGACCGACCACAGCGTGGTCGACTTGCCGCAGCCGCTCGGCCCGAGCAGGGTCAGGAACCTGCCCTCCTCGGCGACGATCGACACGTCGTCGAGGGCACGTACGTTGCCGAACGACTTGCCGATGTTGGCGATCCTGAGCTCAGCCATTGTGGATCCTTCCGAAGACGAGACGGGCCGTGCCGAGCACGACGGCGGTGATGACGAGCTGGACGACGCCGAGCGCCGCGACCGGTCCGGCGACGCCGGTGACCCACAGGTTCAACATGGTCAGGCCGATCACCTCGTTGCCGGGCGAGACCATGAACAGGGCCGGGTCGTAGTCGGCGAAGAGCGCCACGAACAGCAGCACGTACGAGACCGCCATCGCCGGGCGGAGCAGGCGGAACAGGATCGTGTGCACGGCGGTGAACCAGTCGGCGCCCGAGACGCGGGCGGCGCGGTCGAGGTCTTCGCCCAGCGCGGCGAGCGCCGGATAGAAGGCGCTGTAGCCGAGCGCGAGGCTGCGGACCGCGAAGGCGAGGCCGATGCCCCACAGCGTGGAGCGCACCACGCCGTTCGGATCGATGATCACGAACGACCAGAAGAACGCCATGCCGGTCACGATCCCGGGGATCGCCCGCGGGTACAGCGTGACGTACTGGAGCGATCGACGGTGACGGAACTGCGACCGGTGGGCGACGACGGCGATGACCGTGATCGCCAAGGTCGTGATCGCTCCGCCGATCGTGGCGATCAGGAGGCTGTTGACGATCGACCGGCGGAACACCGGGTTCTCCGCCACGGTCGTGAAGTTGGCCGTGGTGGCGACGGTCCACGGGTCGATGTACGGCGTCAGCACCGAGGTGAACGCCCGCATCAGGAGCCCGACGGCCGGGATCAGGAGCGTGACGAGGAAGTACAGGCCGATCGCGCCCGAGAACAGCCACCGCAGACGGCCGACGTGGATCGGTGCCGACACGGCGGGTTTGCCGGTGGTGGTCGTGAACCGGGCGAGGTCGCCGGCGAATCGGTTGCGGGCGATCAGCAGCACCGTCATCACGAGCAGGAGGAACACCGCTCCGGCCGACACGAGCCCCTGGCGTGGCGGGAACTGGTTCGACCAGTTGTCGAGCAGATAGGTGGAGATGAAGTCGATGTTCGACGAGGTGCCGAGCAGCAGCGGGATGCCGACGACCTCGAGGCTGAGCGCGAACGTGATCACGCCGGCGTTCAGGATGCCGGGCCGCAGCATCGGCACGGTGACCGACACCAGGGCGCGCAGCGGGCTTGCGCCGTTGACCCGGGCGGCGTTCTCGAGGGTGCTGTCGAGGGTGTTGAGTGCGGTCGCGACCACCATGTAGACGAGCGGGGTGAGGGCACCGATGCCGACGAGCGCCATGCCGGGCACGCTGTAGAGGTCCCAGACGATCGGCACCGGCGTTCGTTCCTCCAGCCAACTGGTGACGTAGCCGGACTGCGAGTACATCGCGATCCACCCCAGCATCAGGGGGAGGCCGGGGAGGATGAGCGGGCCGATGACGAGCATGCGGTACAGGCGGGCGCCGGGCAGCCGGACCCGGTGGAGCAGGACGGCCAGCGCGGTGCCGATCAGAAGCCCGCCGCCGGCGGTGATGACGGCGAACACCAGGGTGTTGCCGACCGCCGTCCACCAGGCCGGGTCGGTCAGGAGGTCGCGGTAGTTGTCGGTGGTGAACCCGCCACCGTCGTCGTAGAGCGGCGTCGACCAGAACGACGCCCAGACGACCGGCACGAGCGGGCCGAGCACGAGCACGCCGGTCACGATCCAGACGACGTACTGGATGATCGTCGAGCGGCTGCGCCGGAGGCGCGAGCGCTGCGGGGTGGGTGTGGGCTCGACGCCCCCGCCGGGATCCGTTCGCCCGGCGGGAGCGTCGACGAGCATCGTCATCAGCGACCGAACGCCTCGTTCCAGCGGGACTGGATGGCGTCGCGCTCGGCGGTGGCCGCGGCGTCGTAGTTGACGACGTTCATGTTCTCCTCACCGATGATCTCGGCGATCGCCGCGTAGCCGTACTCGCACTCGACGTCGGCGCGGTACGAGGTGAGCCCGCCCTGGCAGCTGGCCGCCTGGCCGTCGGCGCTCAGCAGCCAGTTGACGAACAGCTTCGCCGATGCCGGCGAGTCGGCCTTGGCGGCGATGCCCATGCCGCGGGGCACGAGCGGGGTCGCGTCGGTCAGGTACTGGTAGTCGAGCACCTCGCCCTGCTCGGCGGTGTCGAGCAGCAGTCGAATGGCACCCGACACGAAGAAGCTGGCCGGGTACTCGCCGTTCGTCGCCTTGTCGAGCAGCGCTCCGGTGCCCGACTCGGCGCGTGTGTGCGGGCCGATCGCCTCGAGGGTCGCCCACGCCTCGTCACCGTTGGCCATGATGTAGCCGTAGTTGCCGGTGTACGCCTGGGAGTTCTCGATCTCGACCGTGCCGACGTTGCCGTCGATGTCGGGCGCCATCGCCGCCAGGTCGGCGAGCGAGGTCGGCTGTTCCTCGGGTGGGATGACGAACTGGTTGTACATGGCGACGAGCGGGTCGACAGCCATCGAGTAGACGCCGGGTGCCTGGAGTGCGAAGTCGGGCAGCTCGGCGAGTGCCGGGGGCTGGAAGTCGAGCACCTCGCCGCGCTCGACCAGGTCGAGCCAGCCGTCACCTTCGCTGGTGATCAGCACGTCGGCGGTGGCGACGCCCGAGGACGACTCGCTGAGGTACCGCTGGAACGCCTCGAGCCCGCCGAGGTCGAACGTCTCGACCTCGATCGACGGATACGCCTCGGCGAACGCCGCGAGCACCGGCTCCCAGATCCGGTCGCTCGGGTTGCCGTAGACGACGAGCGTGTTCTCGCCCTCCGCCTCGGCGGCCAGGTCGTCGAGCGACTCGGTGGGTGCCGGCGGTTCGGACACGGTCGTGTCGGTCGGCGCCGTGGTCTCCTCGGTGGTGCCGGTCTCCTCCGTCGACTCGCTCTCCCCGGTCTCCGCCGTGTCGTCGGTCGGCGGCGTGGTCTCGGACGTCGCGTCCGAGCTCTCGTCGTCCGAGTTCTCGTCGGCCGTGTCCTCGGCCGTCGTCTCGGTCTCGGCCGTGTCGGCTTGCTCGGCAGTGTCGGCGGTGTCGTCGTCGCCGCCACAGGCGCACAGGACGAGTGCCGCACTGAGCAGCGTGGTTCCCCATCGACGTCGTTGCATGATCTTCCCCTTGTGTGTTATGTGCTATAGCACTCTGCCGAACGGCGGAGTGCACCCTTCGTGGAACTCGGTGACCGTGGTGTTGGTCCGTGCTGGCCGTATTGGCCCGTGTCGGCGGTGTCAGTCGCCGTAGAGCGCCGCGGACTCGCGGGCGTGGTTCGCCATGATGCGTTCGGCCTCGTCCGGGTCGCGCCGGCGGATGGCCTCGAGGATCTGGCGGTGGTGGTCGTAGCGATCGTTGATCACCTGACCGGCTGTGACGCGGGACTTCAGCGAGGTGGCCCGATCACGGAAATTGAACGCGTTGACCGTCGACAACATGCGCAGCAGCACGGCATTGCCGCACGCCCCCTCCGCCTCGACATGAAAGGATCGCAGCGCGAGCAGCAGGAGCTCGGCCGTCTCGGCCGGGTACTCCTCACCGGCCTCGATCGCCCGGTGCATCTCGACGCGCAGCTGGTCGGCCTCGTCGAGATGTCGCTCCATCCGATCGATCGCGGCCGGCGTGGCGTTGGTGGCGGCCAGTCGGACGGCAACCGATTTGAGCGAAGCTTCGATCAGGCGCAGCTCGTAGCCGGACGTGTCGGTGACGTCGAACACCACGGTGGATCGCGCTCCCCTGCGCTCGACCAGGCCCTCCTGTTCGAGTCGGCGGATCGCCTCGCGCACCGGGGTCGCGCTGACCGACAACAGCGCGGCGAGGCCACGTTCGGTGATCTTCTCGCCGGGCGGCAACTCGCCGTGGGCGATCGCGGTGCGGATCGCGTCGTATGCCTGGTCGGCCAACGACGGCGACGACAGTTCCTGCAGCGACGAATCCCCCATCGCCGGGCAACTTACATGCTATAGCAAACGGAGTCAACCAGAAATTGAACGGATCGGTGCCGGCCTCCGCTCGTGGGCCTCCGGTCCCGACCGGCGGCAGGCGCGGCCGTAGTGTTCGTGTCGTCGAGGTGGATGCTCCTGCCTCCGGGGAGTGAGGGAACGAGGGGATGACCGATGGA
The DNA here is from genome assembly GCA_963973395.1 of uncultured Acidimicrobiaceae bacterium. Classification (GTDB taxonomy): domain Bacteria; phylum Actinomycetota; class Acidimicrobiia; order Acidimicrobiales; family Ilumatobacteraceae; genus Ilumatobacter. The sequence continues at coordinate 2,370 of CAXBAZ010000115.1, read as the reverse complement.
ACCTGATGGCATGGCGTTGGTGACCGGCGGTGCGGGCGCGATCGGTGCCGCGGTGTGCCGGCGGTTGGCCGAGGCGGGTCACCGGGTCGCGGTCGCCGATCTCGACCGGTCGGCAGCCGGGGCCGTAGCGGCCGAGTTGACCGGTGACGCCCACGTGGCAGTTGCGTTCGACGTGGCCGACACCGAGGCGGTGCGTGAGGCATGCGAGATGATCGCTCGCGATCACGGGCCGATCGACACGCTGGTCAACGTCGCCGGGTGGGACCGGTTCATCGCATTCGTGGACACCGATCCGGAGTTCTGGGATCGGGTGATCGACGTGAACTATCGGGGCGCGTTGAACACGGTCCACGCGGTGCTGCCGGGCATGATCGAGCGGCAGCGGGGCCGGATCGTGTCGGTCGCATCGGATGCCGCCAGGGTCGGCTCGTCGCTGGAGTCGATCTATGCGGGCGCCAAGGGCGCGGTGATCTCGTTCTCCAAGAGCGTCGCCAGGGAGGTGGCCAAGCACGGGATCACCGTCAACGTGGTGTGCCCCGGGCCGACCGACACGCCGCTGATCCGAGGGATGGCGCTCGAGCTGGGCAGCGGCGAACGGTTCATCGACGCGCTGACGCGGGCGATCCCGATGCGGCGCCTGGCCACGCCCGACGACATCGCACCGGCGATCGTGTTCCTCACGTCGAACGACGCCGGGTTCATCACCGGTCAGACCCTCTCGGTGAGCGGCGGGCTCACGATGTCGTGAACCACTCCCCCGCCCATTCGGACATCGCGACTGCAGGAGCTGACACATGAACTTCGATCTGATGGTCGGTCCGAGTCGGTGGGCCGACGCGGCCGACCTCGCCCGCACGGCCGAGGCCGCCGGGTTCTCCGGGCTGACGTTCACCGAGACCGGCCAGACACCGTGGATGAGCATCGCCGCGGCTGCGATGGCCGCGCCGTCGCTGACGTACTCGACGGGCATCGCCGTGGCGTTCCCGATGAGCCCGATGGTGGCGGCGAGCATCGCGTGGGAGCTCGCCGACAACACCGGCGGCAGGTTCCGGCTGGGCCTCGGCAGCCAGGTCAAGGCCCACGTCGAGCGCCGGTACGGGATGGAGTTCGATCCGCCCGGTCCGCGGATGCGTGACTACCTGTGCGCGGTCAAGGCGGCGCTGGCGGCGTTCCGACGGGAGAGCAGGCTCGCCCACGACGGGCCCTACTACCAGCTCTCGCTGCTGCCCGAGGCATGGGCGCCACGCCTGCACGACCACGGTGACATCAAGGTGGATGTGTCGGCGGTCGGGCCCTGGATGACGAGAATGGCCGGCGAGATCGCCGACGGCGTGCACGTCCATCCGCTCCACTCGATGCACTATCTGCACGAACGGCTGCTGCCGGCCGTCGCCGAGGGAGCTGCCGTGGCGGGGCGGGATGCGGCCGACGTCGACCTGTTGATCCCGGCCTTCATCGTGCCCGGCGACACGCCCGAGGAGCGAGAGCATCTGGCCCAACGGGCCCGCACCCAGATCGGGTTCTACGGCTCGACGAAGAACTACGCGTTCCAGTTCGACGATCTGGGCTTCGAGGGAACGTCGGCGCGGCTGAACGACCGGCTCAAGGCCGGCGACATGGACGGACTGGCGGCCACGATCACCGACGAGATGCTCGACCAGTTCGCGATCGTCGGCCCGTGGGACGAGATCGCCGACCGGATCATCGACCGGTACGAGGGTGTGGCCGAACGGGTGATCTCCTACCTGACCCACGACGACATCACCCGCACGCCGGACAACGTCGCCCGCTGGGGTGAAATCGCTCGAACCGTCAGCGCCGCCTGATCCGGTCGGGGTCGCCCGGTCACCGGCGGGGTACACGGCGGTCATGAGCGATGCTGCACGCCGTCACGACGAGGCTGTCGAGGACGCCGGATGAACGATGCGACCTTCGATCCGGCAATGCCGCACGTGGATGGTGTGGAGCATCGGTTCGTCGAGGTGCGCGGCATGCGCGTGCATGTCGCGGAGGCGGGTGAGGGCCCGCCCTTGCTGTTGCTGCACGGCTGGCCGCAGCACTGGTACTGCTGGCACCGGCTCGTTCCCCTCCTTCCCGGCTTCCGTCTCGTCATGCCCGACATGCGCGGCTTCGGGTGGTCCGACGTGCCTGACACCGGGTACGACAAGGAGAACCTCGCCACCGACGTGCTCGCGCTGATGGAGGAGCTCGACATCGAGCGCGCCGGGATCATCGGCCACGACTGGGGTGGGTGGATCGGTTTCCTGACGGCGCTGCGGGCGCCGGAGCGGGTGGCCGCCCTGTTCGCAGTGTCGATCGCCCACCCGTTCGTCTCGATGGACATGCGGACGATCGTGCAGTCGTGGCGAT
>CAXBAZ010000114.1:0-8588 GCA_963973395.1 uncultured Acidimicrobiaceae bacterium | reverse complement strand
CAGCCGGGAGATCATCGCCGACTCGGTCGAATGTGTGATGCACGGTGAACGCCTCGACGGACTGGTGGCGACCGGCGGCTGCGACAAGTCGATGCCGGGCATGATGATGGCGATCGCACGACTCGACCTGCCCGGTGTGTTCGTCTACAACGGTTCGATCATGCCGGGCTACCTCAACGGGAAGGCGCTCGACATCACGTCGGTGTTCGAGGCGATCGGTGCGTGTGCGGCCGGCACGATCACACCGGAGGAACTCCATGCGATCGAGAAGAACGCATGCCCGGGCGAGGGTGCGTGCGGCGGCATGTTCACCGCCAACACCATGAGTTCGATCGGCGAGGCGCTCGGCCTGTCGCTGCCGGGCTCGGCGTCGCCGCCCGCCGTGGATCGGCGCCGGGAGGACGACGCCCGTCGCGCCGGCGAAGCCGTGGTCGAGATGCTGCGCACCGGTCTGCGACCGCACGACATCCTGACCAAGGGTGCGTTCGAGAACGCGATGGCGCTCGCCAACGCGCTCGGCGGTTCGACCAACGCGGTGCTGCACCTGCTCGCGATCGCGAACGAGGCCGGCGTCGAACTCGACCTCGACGACTTCAACCGTGTCGCTCAGCGGGTTCCGCACATCGCCGACATGAAGCCCGGCGGCAAGTTCCACATGAGCGACCTCGATCGGATCGGCGGCGTGCCGGTGGTGTTGAAGCACCTGCTGGAAGAGGGCCTGCTGCACGGTGACGAAGTGACCGTGACCGGCAAGACGATGGCCGAGAACCTGGCCGCCATCGATCCGCCGGCACCGGACGGCACGGTCGTGTACCCGATCGCGAACCCGATCAACAGCGAGGGTGGGCTCAACGTGCTGACCGGCTCGCTCGCTCCGAAGGGGTCGGTGGTCAAGGTCGCCGGCCTCTCGAAGGAGCAGCGGACGTTCGTCGGCACGGCGCGGGTGTTCGACGGCGAGGACGGTGCGATGGCCGCGGTCATGGGCGGCGAGATCCGCCCCGGCGACGTGATCGTGATCCGGTACGAAGGCCCCAAGGGCGGCCCGGGCATGCGCGAGATGCTCGCCATCACCGGTGCGTTGAAGGGTGTCGGGCGCGGCGGTGACGTCGCCCTGATCACCGATGGTCGGTTCTCCGGAGGTACGTGGGGCTTCTGCATCGGGCACGTCGCCCCCGAAGCCGTCGACGGCGGCCCGATCGCGTTCGTCCGCGACGGCGATCAGATCAAGATCGACGTGCCGACGTTGTCGCTCGACCTGCTCGTCGATGACGCCGAGCTGGCGTCGCGCCGTGAGGGCTGGACGCCGAACGCTCCCCGCTACACCACGGGTGTGCTCGCCAAGTACGCCAAGCTCGCGCAGGGCGCCGAGAAGGGCGCGATCACGAACGTCACGTGATCACGCCTGCGCGGCGTAGAGGTCGCGCAGCAGCGCGATCTCGGCGAGGTGGTGGATCGTCTCCCGGTTCATCCAGCGCACGATCCCGATGAACGCGATGTGGGGGTCGAGCCCCCAGGGGTACTGCCCGAAGCCGACCTCGTCCAACTGCTCGTCGGTCAGTCCTTCGAGCGACGTCGCCCACCGGTCGATCTCGTGCCACAGCCGATCGACCATCGACACCTCGGGAACGAAGTCGACCAGGTCGGCCGGGTCGATCGAACGGTCACCGAACGTCCATTCCCACCGTCCGGCGAACATCGAGACCAGATGACCGACCCGCCAGGCGATCGTGCTGACGCTCATGTTCGCGAACGGATCGGCCGAGCTGTCGTGGTCGAGCACGAGATCGCCGGAACCGTATGCGTCGGGCGTGGTCGCGTCGGATCGGAGACGCACCGACCAGCTGGCGGGTGCGGGTTCCGAGTTCAACTCGTCGTCGGTGACACCGTCGATCCGGGTGCGGCTGAGCTGGACGCCTTCGGTGAGCTGCTCGATCAGCACGCCGAGGCGGTCGGTGCGGATGTTCACCGGGTCGTTCAATGCAGGTTGCTCGTCCGTTGTCGTGCCGAGATCGTTCGTCATGATTCGATCATCCCAGCAGTTCCCGACAGCGCTACGTCGGGCTCCGTACGATGCGGCCATGGCACGATCGGTCGGTTCTCCGAGCATTGCCGGTCACACGCAGCTGCACCAGGCCGTGCCCCTGGTCGAACGGCAACACGCCGTGATCGAGGAACTGTGCCTGAACGCCCCGGCGTTCACCTCGGCACACCGGTTGTCCGAGCGTACGGGCGTATCGACCCGCACGATCGAGCGTGACGTCGAGCGCCTCGGCGCGGCCGGCATACCCGTGGTGCGCCGCCGCGGGCCGAGCGGTGGCTACCGGCTCGACAGCGTCGCCGTGATCCCGGCGATCCGGTTCACACGGTCGGAGCTGGCGGCGGTGATCGCTTCGATCGTCGCGTTCGGACCGTACGGTTCCGCGAGCGCCGTGTCCGCCCTCGACAAGCTGGTCGCCGCGTTGTCGGGTGAGTCGCCCGCCTGACCCGGCAGTGGGCACGACGTGCCGCGATCCGGTGGCTCGGCTGATGATTCCCGGTCAGGCGGCGCGTGGTGGGCGCAGGCGGGAGCCGTCGGGACGGACGATCTGGAGGGTGCCGTCCGGATCTCGCATGACCTGGAACTCGTTGACGTGCTTGAACACGTTGTGCTTGTGGCACATGACCTTGCCGTTCCGGGAACTCGTCGGTCCGCCCCTGGATCTCGGCTCCAGGTGATCGATGTCGGAGATCTGGGCTCGCAGGTTGCAGCCGAGCCAGCCACACACCGGGTCGATCGCCTTGATCGCCTCCCGCAGCGCTCCGGTGAACAGCGTGCGCTTGCGTCCGGCGTGGACGATGACGCCGTGGCCGTCGACGATGATCAGACGGAGTCGGCCGAGCATGGCGGCGGCGACCATCTGCCGAGGATCGACGGGCACGCCGTCGGTCGTCTCACAACGGCGATCCCGAACGGTCGCCGGATCGACCCCGGCTGAATCGTCGGTCGATCCGCCGTCGGTCGCTCCAGCGATCTCGGTGTCGACCTGCTGCTCGAATTGGTCGAGGTCGGTGACGAGATTGACCGTCGTGTCGATCGTGCGGCCGTCGGTCGTGCCGGCTTCGGCTGCCGCGAGCACCATGGCCACGAATGCGTCGGCGCGCCGCTGGGCGGTGGACCGCGGCATGAGACTGCGGTCGGCTTCGTCACCGTAGGTCTCCTGCACCCAGTTCCAGTCGCGCCGGAACTCGGCGTCACAGAAGGCCTCGAAGACCTGCTGCATCGACGTGCCCTGGATGACGCCGTGGGCGGTCTCGAATCTGAACACCGCACCGTCGAAGGAGCATCGCGCGTTGCGGTCGTCGTGCGAGCGCTCGTGCTCGCGGTGGGCGCCGTCGGCATCGGCGAGCTGCTCCCACCGCTGGGACACGACCCGGAAGTCGGCGAACTCGAGCCCCTGTGCGGCCTGGAGCAACACGTCCTCGGACTCGGGCAGCTGGTCGCCGGTGCGCGGATTGGCGGCGAGACGGGCGAGTTCACGGAGCTGCGCGACACCGAGCCGCCCGGCGACGAGCTCGGACGCGACGTTCGTCAGCTGCCGCACCAGTTTGGCCGAACGCCGTCGGGCATTCGCTTCGCCACGCGAACAGTTCGTGGTCGCCATCAGCCAGTTGCCGACCGTACGGTGCCCATCGTCGGCGAAGTGACCGGTTCGATCTGCCCGTTCGGTGGCACCGACGATCGCGGCCTCGATCCGGCGGCCGGCGACGTCGAGCTCACGGACCTTGTCGTCGAGGTGTACACCCGCAAGCTGGTTCCAGTCGTCCACGCCGCTCGGCAGCTCGATCGACAGAACCTCCATACACGCCATGGTATCGAACAAACGTTCGATCATCAAGGGGAGAATCGGCATCCGGGTCAGCCAGCTCGAGATGGCGCAGCACCCCCCATCGTCGAACGAGATGCGTTGGTCGGATCGACCGTGTTCCGGATCGGGTTGCGACTGATCGTGGAGGGTCAGCGCCGTGTCGATACTTGCGGGAACCGAGGGATCGCGGGCAACCTATGCGCTCGCCACACGATCATCGGGGAACGAGTGGGCAGCTTCTACCGCAACGTCACGCTGTTGGGAACCGACATCGACACCGTTCGTGAGGTCGCGCCGCGCCCGGCGTTCTTGACGACCGACGACGATGACGTCGTCGTGTTCGCCGAGTCCGATGAGGCTGGAGCCGATCACAGCGGCGCACGACTCTCCGCCATGCTTGATTGCATCGCCATCAGCGTCGGCATCCACGACGACGACATCTTCTTCTTCGACGTCCATGACCGCGGCGACTCCGTCATCTCGGGTGCGGTGCCGGATCTCTCGGCCTACTTTGACGTCGATCCCGAGGTATCGGCCGAACCCCACGCGTCGGCAGGTCGAGGGCACGAGCCGTCGGCGGTCCCCGACGCAGACGCACCCCCCGATGCGATCACGCTCGTCGGTGCCGTCGGCCGTGGGGATGTGGACGCGGTACGGGCGGCATTACAGGGCGATTTCCTCTTCGCCACTGAGCGGCACGAAGCGACCGCGATCGCGTTGGGCCTTCCCCGTGGCGCAGTTGGATGGGGATACCGGTACCTGTCGGCAGACGCGACCGGCTACACGGGACCGGCGTTGATCAGGATCTGACCACCGTCGGCTACGGGGCCGATACCGGTGTCGACGCCGCCCGACCGGTCATCGCGATCCAACTGGTGGCGATCAACACGGCGATCATCGCCCATGACAGCCAGGCGAACGTGCCGAGGGTGGCGGTGACGTCGTCGCCGGCGTCGGTCGAGACGACGAGCAGGATTCCGCCCCAGCCGAGACGTCCCGCCAGTGAGTTGAGGCTGAGGAGCGTCGCCCGGTGCTGTCGGAGCGTGCGCGGAGCGACGGCTGCACTGATCAACACCGGCGCGGCGGCTCCCTGCACACTGCGGAAGACCACGATCAGGAGCATCACGGCGCTCGTCGTCCACCACATCCCGGTCACGATCGCTGCCGAGACCGCGCCCAGACCGATCAGCGTGGCCACGATGCCGAAACGGTCGGCGAGCGGCGCGCTGAAGCGTGCTGCGAATGAGCCGACGATCGCGGTCGCGGCGAAGACAGCGCCGGCGAACAGTGGCGTCGACCCGACGTCGTCCGGGCTTCGACCGAGCACCTCGGTCAACCACGGCTGCATGAGTGAGAACGCAACGTGTTCGAGCGTCACGAGCAGGATCCCGTAGAAGAAGATCCAGCCGATGAACCGCTGTCGCAGATAGCGCGCACACAGCGCCAGCTGCCGCCCGAACGGATCGGCGTGATGTTCGCCCGGAGGTTGGTGAAGACGCAGCGCCACCGCGAGCTGTGCACACGCCAGGACGAGCGACGCGGCGAAGGCGAGGCGCAGATCGACCAGACCCAGGGCGCCACCGGCGAGTGCGCTCACCGCGGTCGCCACGTAGGCGAGCGAGCTGACCCGCGGCTCCCGACGGGTGAACTCGTCCTCGATGCCGAGCGATTCCAGCGTGTCGTAGTGCAGGGTGACATCGGTGCCGGACAGCGACGCGAACCCGGCGGCGAGGAAGAACTGCGCCGTAGCGATGACCCAGAAGATGTCGTCGCCGATCAGGAACAGGGAATGGCTGACGATCCAGCTCGCGGCGGCGACCCGGACGGTCGTGACGCGACCGAGGCGATCGCTCATCCAACCCGACGGCACCTCGAGCGCGACGACCGAGAGGTAGTAGATCGAAGACAATTGCAGGGCGCCGTCGAGGTCGAACCGGGCGCGGGTGAACAGCACCATCACCGAGATCCACACGAGCGAGCGCGACAGCGCGATGTGGACGGGGATCAGCCGGAGGTTGCGCTCGATCGCCGCTCGATGGTCGTCGCCCGGTTCCACCCGGACATTGTTGCGTGCCGGCGACACGACGGTCGCGGGCGAGGGGCTACCCCGCGATCACGGCGTCACCGGACGCCGGGGCCCACCGCGCGCCAGCCCACCAGGCCGGCGCCGAGGAACAGCGTGGCGACGATGACGAACGCCGTCGCCGTGCCGCGGTCGAACACTGCCCGACGCACGATCATCCCCGCCAGCACCGTGACCGGCCAGATCGCGAGGCCGATCCGGAGCGCCATCGGGCGTCGCCAGGCACGGGCGATGATCCACGCGAACGCCAAGCCGATCAGGAACGGGGCACCGGTCTCGATCACGTCGGCGAACGCAGAGTTCTCCTCGTGGTTGCGACGACCGATCGCCACGAACAGGATCACGACGAACGTATCGAGCCCGACGGCGATGGCGAGGCGACGGTTCGAGTCCACGCCGCCAGTCTGCCTGCCGGGCGAGGCGATCGTGTCGCGTCAGATGCGGTAGACGCGTCGAGCGGTCCCCTCGAACATCGCCGCTCGCTCGTCGGGGGAGTACCGCGCGGCGATCTTCTTCAGCGCGTTCCACAGCACGGCGTACGAGAGCGAGAACCGGTCGACGGGGAAGTTGCTCTCGAACATGCACCGCTCGGGGCCGAATGCCTCGATCGTGTGGTGGTAGTAGCGGGACTGTGCGGCGACGAACTCGTCGGAGGTCGGCGGACGATCGGCTTCGTGCCACCCGAAGCCGTTGTCGGGCATGGCGAGTCCGCCGAGCTTGGCGACCACGTTGTCGCACCCGGCGAGTTCGGTGATGCCGTTGGCCCACTCGTCGTAGATCTCGTCGCGGCGCCCGGCGAACATCCCGACGCCGAGCGGCGTGCCGAAGTGATCCAGCACCATCGTGGTCTCGGGCACCGCCCGCGCCAACGACAGCAGTTCGGCGTTCTGGTGGTGGTAGTGCCACGTGTCGTACACGAGGTCGCGCTGCCCGAGCTCGCACACGCCACGCCGGAACGTCTCGTCGGCGAACTTGCCCTCGGCGGCAGTGCCGGGGATCGCGAGTACGTCGGGTTCGATCGCGCGCGAGAGCGCGTCGCGGACGCCGACGAACCGGCCGTCGGCGGCGGCGGTGTGCGCATCGAGCGCTTCGGCCAGCTCGTCGGGCGGCAGCGTGAGGTCGGTGTGGGCGACGATCCCGGCGATCGGCGGCGCGTCCGGATGCTCGGCTGCGAGCTGCGCGGCGCTCGCAGCGACGAACTCGGTCTCACCGACGGGCCGCAGATGGCGTGGGCCGTCGGGGCGGTAGCCGGCGTGGCACTCGACGAAGACGGTCGCGACGACACGGTGTCCGCTCCCGGTGTCGGCGGCGAGGTCGTCGGTGCCGTAGGGCAGCGCCCCGCCGGCGGGCCAGAGGTGATGGTGCGGGTCGACGATGCGGGTGTCGGGGTCGATCACCGGCTCGACCACCAGGTCGAGCCACTCCTGGGTCCCTGGCACCGGTGGTCAGCCCTCCGACTCGAAGCCGCCGAGGGTGCCCTTGAAGAACAGGAGCGGGAACGGGCCCGTTCCGTCGTGGTCGGCGTCGGCGTCGAGCGCCACGACGCGACCCAGCACGAAGTAGTGATCACCCATCTCGTACACCTGCTCCACGGTGCAGTCGATCCAGGCGACGGCACGGTCGATGATCGGCGATCCGGTCGAAGCCGGGTGCCAGTCGACATCGTCGAAACGCTCGCCCTCGTTGTCACTCTTGGCGAACTTCCAGCACAGGTCGGCCTGGTCGCGCGAGAGCACGTTCACGCAGAACGCCCCGCCCTTCGCCATCGCCTCCCACGTGGTGCTGTCCGTCTGTGGCAGGAAGCCGACCATGGGAGGATCGAGGGACACCGACGTGAACGATCCGATCGTGAATCCGACCGGGTCGCCGTCGTGGGTACCCGTCACGATCGTCACACCGGTCGGGAAGTGGCCGAGGACGTTGCGGAAGTCCTTGGCGTCGAATGCGGGCTCGGGGGTGGGGTCTGTCGCGCTCATCGACGTCGACACTAGATTGCAACGGGTGTCCGATCCGACCTCGGCCAAAGCCGAGCTCCGCCGGGAGATGCGTTCGGTGCGCCGTTCCTTACCCGATCGAGCGGAACGGTCCGAGCGGATCTGGCGGCGGGTCGAAGCACTCGACGTCGTTCGGCTGGCCGACGTGGTCATGGTGTTCACCTCCGTCCCCGGCGAACCCGACACCTCCGCATTCATTGCACGACGTCGCGCGCTCGGGACCACGATCGTGCTTCCGGAAGACGTCCCACCCCCGGATCCGACGTGCATCGACGTCGTCATCGTGCCTGCTGTTGCGCTGACCCGGGCAGGAGCGAGGCTCGGGCAAGGCGGTGGATGGTACGACCGATTCCTCTCGCGAGTTCGCAGCGACTGCGCCACGATCGGCGTCGGCTTCGAGCCCCAGCTCCTCGAGCAGTTGCCGACCGAACCACACGACGTCCCGCTCGACACGGTCGTCACCGACGCCGGTGTCGTCGACTCGGTCGGTTTTCGAGCGGCCGGGCGGTGAGGAGACCGTTGAGCCGACGACCTTCGGTGGCCCATCCGGGTGGATGGGCCACCGCGACCGTTCGGGGATCAGACGCCGGTGACGGTCACCTCGACGGTGGTCGCAGCCGAGGCGCCCCAACCGTCGGTGGCGGTGAGTGTCACCAGGTAGGTCCC
>CAXBAZ010000113.1:0-8641 GCA_963973395.1 uncultured Acidimicrobiaceae bacterium | reverse complement strand
GACGGAGTCGGTCGTCGGGGCGGACGAGGGCGGCTCGAGCGGCGGCCACTCGGGTGCGGTCGCTGCGTCGCCGCCGCAGCGACGCCGCCATGCGGCGACGCCTGCGTACCCGGCGCCTCCCAGCAGCGCCAACCAGAACATCCGTCGCAGCGTCGTGAACATGCCACGAACCTTAGACGCGGTGACCGGCCGACCACTGGGGGCCGGCCGGTCCGGCGAACACCGGTGCGCTCAGCCGTGCTGACGCTCGAATGCCGACAGCACGGCCCGGAGCGACGCGGTCGTGATGTTCGGATCCTGGCCGAGGCCCCACTTGATGTCGTTGTCCCCGTTCGTCGTCTCGACGTAGGCGACCGCCTGGGCGTTGCTGCCGCGGCCGATGGCGTGCTCGGCGTAGTCGACCACGTCGAACTCCTCGCCGAAGTGCCGGGCGATCGCCTGGACGAACGCCTCGACGGGGCCGTCGCCCTCGCCCACGGCGGTGATCGCCTCGCCGTCGACGTCGAGCTGGGCCGTCACCTTCGTTCGTCCGTCCTTGGTGTGCAGCTCGTGCGTCCGGAGGCGGAAGCGGGGGTCGTCCGGGAGGTACTCGCCCCGGAACGTGTCCCACATGACGCCGGGGCTGATCTCGGTGCCCGTGTTCTCGGTCACGTGCTGGATCGCCTGCGAGAACTCGATCTGGAGGCGGCGGGGCAGGTCGAAGCCGTGCTCCTCCTTCATCACGTAGGCGACGCCGCCCTTGCCGGACTGCGAGTTGACGCGGATGACCGCTTCGTACGAACGGCCGACGTGGTGCGGGTCGATCGGCAGGTAGGGCACGCCCCACCGGTCGTAGTCCCCGCGATTCGTGGCGGACAGCCGGTCGAGGCCCTTCTTGATCGCGTCCTGGTGCGAACCCGAGAACGCCGTGTACACCAGATCGCCGACGTACGGCAGCCGTTCGGGCACGGGCAGGCGGTTGCAGTACTCGGCCGTGCGACGGAGCGCGTCGATGTCGCTGATGTCGAGCTCGGGATCGACGCCGTTGGCGAACAGGTTCATCGCCAGGTTGACGACGTCGACGTTGCCGGTGCGCTCTCCGTTGCCGAACAACGTGCCCTCGACGCGGTCGGCGCCGGCCATCACGCCGAACTCGGCGGCGGCGACCGCGCAACCGCGGTCGTTGTGTGGGTGCAGGCTGACGATCACCGAGTCGCGTTGTTTGATCGTGCGGCCGAACCACTCGATCACGTCGCCGTACACGTTGGGGGAGTAGCACTCGACCGTCGCCGGCAGGTTGAGGATGATCGGGTCGTCCGGCGTGGGTTCGATGACGTCCATCACCGCCTCGCAGATCTCGATCGCGTACTCGGGTTCGGTCAGCGTGAAGCTCTCGGGCGAGTACTCGTAGCGGATCTTCGTGTCGGGGATCGTCTCCTCGAGCTTCTTGCACAGCTTGGCCCCGTTGACGGCGATCGACGTGATGCCTTCCTGGTCGAGACCGAACACGACGTCGCGCTGCAGGGGATTGGTCGAGTTGTAGAAGTGGACGATCGCTCGGGGTGCGCCGGCGATGCACTCGTAGGTCCGCTCGATGAGCTCCTGGCGGCACTGCACCAGCACCTGGATGTAGACATCGTCCGGGATCAGGTCGTCGTCGATCAGCTGCCGTACGAAGTCGAAGTCGGGCTGGCTGGCGGCCGGAAAGCCGACCTCGATCTCCTTGAAGCCCATCTTCACGAGCTCCTGGAACATGCGCAGCTTGCGGCTCGGGTCCATCGGGTCGATGAGCGCCTGGTTGCCGTCGCGCAGGTCGACGGAACACCACCGGGGAGCCCGGTCGATCACCACGTCGGGCCACGTGCGGTCGGTGAGCTTGATCGGGATGAACGGCGCGTACTTCTCGAACGGCATCTTCTTGGGGGTGACATTGGCTGGTGGCACGGGTGGCTCCTGTGAACGTGATGAGGGAACGTGATGGGAAAGGTCGGGAAACGAAGAGCGGGTGGATCGGACGGGGAGTCGATCGGGGTGGATCGGACGGGGCGTCGGAGGCGGTGGACGGCCGGAAAAATCAAAGCGCCCCCGGCCGGGGCGGCTGGGGGCGGGCGAACGCGTCGAGGTCGGCGTCGCCCTACATAAGCAGAAGGAGGGTGCGCTCGGCGTTGGTTCGATCGGGACGATGCGGCGCCCTCCGCCCGCCGCCCGCGTGTGTCGGTGTGTCTACGCCCGGATCGCGCTCCGGCGCAGGCCGTACCCGGTGAGCGAGAGTGCTGCGCCGAGCAGCAAGGTGAGTGCGATCGAGCCGCCGGTCAACGGCAGCCCACCCGGGCCCGACGAGGAGCCACCACCGGCGAATCCGTTGCGATCCAGGTCGTTCCCGTCTGCGTCGTTCCCGTCTGCGTCGTTCCCACCCAGGTCGTTCCCACCCAGGTCGTTCCCACCCAGGTCGTTCCCACCCAGGTCGTTCGCACCCTCGTCGTCGCCGTCCCCGATGCCGCTGTCCGCAACGGTGTCCTCGTCCGAATCGTCGGTGTCCTCGTCCGAATCGCCACCGTCGCCGTCGTCGTCGCCGTCATCGTTGCCATCGTCGTCGTCGTCACCGTCGTCGTCACCGTCGTCGCCGTCGTCGACGGGTTGGTCGTCGTCGCACTCGGTGTCGTTGGCGCCGAGGACCGAGACGCCCAGACCGCAGAGACCGAGTGTGCCGTCGATGTCGATCAGGCTCTCGCACAGCCGGGCGATCCCGAAGCAGGCGCCGATGTCCGTCGTGGGTGTGTCACCACAGTTCGTGCTCGTGGAGCCGATGATGGCGAGCTCGATACCGCACAGCGTCACATCCAGGTCGCCGTCGAGCAGGCCGTTCGCCGCGGTGTCCTGCCCGCTCGCGGCACCGTCCGGGTCGCAGTCGACCGATGAGTCGCCGAGTACCGCGACGTGGAGTCCACACACCGACTCGGTGGCGTCGAGATCGATCAGCGCGGCGTCACCGCTGCCCGAGGTCGTCTCGGGCTGTTCGCAGCTCCGCCTCCCGGAGCCCGTGACCACCACCTGGACTCCACACACGTACGTGTCGTTGTCGACGATGGTGAGCTCGCCGGCGGCCACGCCGGTCGTGTTGTCCGCATCGACGTTCACGACGAGGCCGTCCTCGTGGCCGACCGTCGCGACCACGTCCTGGTGCAGATCGACCTCGACCTCGCCGGCGTCGAGTTCGACGTCGACCGTCGGGGTGACCGCCAGACCGTCATCGGTGTCGACATCGACGTCGACGGTCGCCCCGTTGCCGTCACCCAGCAACTCGTCGGTCACCGTGACCGTGGCGTCGAGGTCGACCAGGTCGCCCAGCGGGCCGGTCGGGCCGTCGGACGGCTCCGGATCGAGGTCGATCTCGACGATGCCGAGGTCGATGTCAGGATGGTCACCCGGGTTCGTCCGGCCATCGTCGCCGCTCTCGTCGCCGGCGTCGTCGTCACAGGTCGACAGCAGGTGACAGAGCGGCGTGTGTGGCACCGTGTCGGCTGACGCCGCGTCGGTGCTCACACCGATCGAGGCACCGACGATGCCGAGCACGGCGAGCGTGCGGAGCATCGCCGTGCGCCGTGGCGGGGAGAGTGGGGATGGTGAATGGTGCTTGACGTTCATGGTGCCCGTTCCTTGTGCGAGGTGGAGTGAGAAGTCGTCTTCTCACCCATGCACACCCGCCGGGACCGGTCCACGTCACGGCTGCCACGAGAAACCCGAGAAATTCTTCGGAACGCTCGCCGAGTGGACCGTCGACCGGGCCGCGGTTCAGTTGCCGAGCAGCCCGAGGCCGCCGCCGACGACCCCGAACAGCGAATCGACCGTGTCGATCGTGCCGCCGGTGAGTTCGGTGACGGTCTCGCCTGGCGCGAGCGCTGGTCCGTCCTGCGGCGCCGGCGGTGGCAGCCGGCCCAGGACATCGCCGAGCACGTCGTCGACGAGCTCACCCGCCGGCTCGGTGACCCCGACCATCTCGCTGGCCGCGCCGTCCACGACGTGCTCGACCACCTCGACGGCCGTCGCCACGTCGTCGACGGTCGCGTCGAGCGTCTGGTCGAGCGTGGACACGGTCTCGGCGACGATCGTGTGTGAGGTCGCGACCACCTGCTCGACCGCGTCGCCGACGGTCTCGGTCACGCCCGTGAGCGCCTGATCGGTCGCCTCGACCGCGCCGGTCAACACGTCGTCGACCACGACCACGACCGGGATCGGCCCGGCGTCGGCCGGTTCCGACATGCCCGGTTCAGAGTCGGTGTCGGGTGCCGGCACCGGTGCGGAATCCGTGGGGGCGGCATCGGGCGCGATCGGCCGTGGTGGCACTGCGTCCCCGGGCGCCGGAGCGGTGGCCGTCCGCCCGGTCGGGTCGGCGGGCCCGAGCAGGTCGTCCGCGTTGGGGTCGTCGGCGTCTACGTTGCGCGTGAGAGTGACGTCCGGGTCGTCCACGCCGTCCACGTCGTCCGACCGGCCGAAGCCGTCGTCCGTCGTCCGGACGGCGGACGCAGTGTCACCGATCGGTTCGGCCACCGTTCCCGAGCCGACCGACGTCGACCGCTCGTCGGTTCCCGCTTCGGCCACTTCGGACCGGTCGTGACCGATGACCGGGGGATCGACGGTCATCGCTCCCGTGACCATCGCTCCCGCCACCATCACCGATGTCAGCGGCTTCGTGACGCTCGCGGCGATCGGAGCGCCGAACCGGAACCACCCGCGCACCACCCCGACCAGCAGACCGACGACCGTGACCGAGCACATGCTCCGGTCGAGGTGGGCCATCTCGTCGTACACCTCGCGACATTCCACACATTCGTCGAGGTGCCCGTTGATCGCGCTCGTCGTCGAGGGGCTCACCTCGTTGCGCAGGCTGCCCGGCATCGAGGTGCGGATTCGGCTGCAGCGGTCGGTCGGCTCGGGCCTCGACGTCCGCTGGAGCAGGTACGACCGGCCCAACGCGCGCCGGGCCCGCAGGGTCAGCGAGGTCACGCAACTCACGTCCAGCCCGTCGGACTCGGCCACCTCGGTGGCCGGACGGCCTTCCACACACGTCGCCCAGAGCACGTCGCGATGACGATCGGGGAGGTGCCCGAGCGCGATCTCGATGTCGCTGCGGAGCCGGACCTCGCCGCCCGCCGGTCGATCGAGCCGGTCGATCGGCACCGGCTCGCTCCGGCCGGAGTCCTTCCGGCTCCGCAGCTTGCCCGCGGTGTGGCGCACCGAGCGGAGCAGGTAGGCGCGGGCGTCGTCGCGTGGGCCGCGTCCGTTGCGGATCGCCCGCAACGAGTTCGCGAACACCTCGCTGACGATGTCGTCGGCCTCGTACCGGTCGCGGGCGACGCGGCGGGCGAGGCTGCGGACGGCGGCGATGTGGCGGCCGTAGAGCGCGCCGTATGCGTCCATGTCGCCCGCCCGGACGGCGTCGAGGATCGTGCGGTCGTCGGCCGTCGGTGCGTCCGTGCCCCCGGGCTTGCCTGGCGGGGCATCGACCAAGGAGGCGCCGACCTGCATCGGTGCATCCATCCGCTCACCCTAGGCCCGCCTACAGTGGCGGGTCAACCACACAGAGTGATAACGACGTGATGACGATCCGTGCTGACGATCGGTGCTGACGATCGGGGCCACCGACCGGCTGCGGCGCCGGATGCTCGCCGCGACGTGGATCGGCGTCGGACGAGCGGTGCGCAGGTACCCTGGTCACACCATGAATCATCCCAATGCACGGCCCGCTGGCCGCGGACGTGGAGGCCGGCCCGGGGGGCGCCGCCGTGACACGTCGACATCCGACTCGCCCCGACGCTCCTCCGGCGGATCCTCCCGCCACGACCGACCCCTCGACGACGGCCCCGCCCGAACCGGGAACCTGACGTCGATCAACGCGCTGCCACCGGTCGAAGCTCCGACCGGTTTCGCCGAACTCGGCGTGCCGGCGCGGATCGACGAGGGGCTCGCGAAGGGCGGCTTCGCCCAGCCGTTCGCGATCCAGACCGAAGCCGTCCCGGTCGCGATGGCAGGCCGCGACGTGTGCGGCCGGGCCAAGACCGGTTCCGGCAAGACGCTGGCGTTCGGCGTGCCGATGCTGGCCCGCATCACCGACACGGCCGAACCACGACGGCCGCTCGGCCTCGTGCTCGTGCCGACGCGCGAGCTCGCCGTGCAGGTCGCCGAGGTGCTCGAGCCGATCGCCGAACACGCCGGCCAGCGGGTGCTCGCCGTGTACGGCGGCGCCAGCCGTCACACCCAGATCGACGCCTTGGCCAAGGGTGTCGAACTCGTCGTGGCGACGCCGTTGCGACTGATCGACCTGCTCAAGTCCGACGAGCTGGTGATGGACGACATCCAGATTGTGTGCCTCGACGAAGCCGACCGGATGGCCGACGACGGGTTCACCCCGCAGGTCGAGTGGGTGCTCCGGCACTGCACCAACCGCAATCAGACGATGCTCTTCTCGGCCACGCTCGACGGCGACGTCGGCCACCTGATCCGCCACTACCTGACCGATCCGGTCGAGGTGGCCACCGACGAGGCCACCGACACGGTCGGATCGATGCATCACCTGTTCCTCGCCGTGCACCACATGGACAAGGACAAGGTCATCGGCGCCATCGGGCAGGGCATCCCGAAGATCGCCGTGTTCTGCCAGACCAAGCGCACCTGCGATCGTGTCGCCCGCAACCTCGACGACCTCGGTGTGAGCTGCGCGGCGATCCACGGCGACCTGCCGCAGAAGGCGCGTGAGCGTGCCCTCCAGCAGTTCGCCGAGGGCAAGCTGGCGGTGCTGGTCGCCACCGACGTGGCGGCCCGTGGCATCGACATCGACGACATCGGCGCCGTGATCCACTACGAGCCCGCCAAGGACGTCAAGGACTACCTGCACCGCTCGGGCCGCACCGCCCGTGCAGGACGTGACGGCTGGGCGGTCACGCTGGTCGAGTACAACCAGCACACGCAGATGCGGATCCTGCAGCGCGGCATGCGGCTGCCGTCCGACAAGGCGGTCGAGGTGTTCTCGAACCATCCGGGCCTCCGCGACCTCCCGTCGCTCGGCGCCGACGTCGTCACCTGACGCCACGTCCACGTCGCTCAGGTCGCGACGCCGTGCGGTCACAGATGGTCGGTACGGTTCGTCGCATGCGCAGCTTCGCGGTGTGGTGCGGGGTGTGGTGCCTGGCGGTCATCACCGTCACCGGGTGTTCCTCCGGCGAGACCGAACCGGCCACCAGTGGCCCGGCGACGGCCGACGACGCCGAGTCGACCACGACCGGTGTCGACGGCCCCACCACCGCGCCGACCGGCGACACGGACGACACCGGGCAAGTGCGGGTCTACGCGGTGGCGATCGACGTCGCGGTCGATCGGCTCGATCTGACCGGACGACTCGAGGTCGCGATCGACCCTGACGACGTCGACGAGATCGACCCGTTCACACGGTTCAGTTCGTGCTCCGGCCTCCGCGCCTCGGTCGGCACGTTCACCGTGACGGCGGTCGACGACACCGCCGCGGTGCGAGCGGTGTCGGTGGTGACCGTCGACCGGGTGACCGGCCCCGGGATCTACGACGCCGACGTGCGGGTCGAACCCGCCGCGGGTGATGCGGTGAGCGCATCCGGAACCGTGACCCTCGACGAGGGCCTCCGGTCCGGTTCGTTCCAGGCGTTCGAGCCGTCCGGTGGAGCCGTGTCGGGGATGTTCACGTGCGACGGTCCTCCTGGCGCGCCCGAGCCGATCGTCGACGACGTGACCGGCGACGAAGTGACCGGCGACGACGTGACCGGCGACGACGTGACCGGTGTGCTGAGGGCCGTCGAGGTGGTGGCGCTGCTCCGGCGGGGCGACGAAGAACGCATCGTCGGCCTCACGCTCGACACGGCCGAGGTGGCCGCCGTCGAAGCCGTCTGTCCGAGTGTGACCGATGATGGCGGTTCGCCGCTCGTGCGCGTCGACGGTGGCTTGGCCGTGGGTGCGATCACGACCTTCGAACTGGCACCGGAACAGGCGCCGGGTCTGCGCATGATCGTCGGTGGAGCGGCGTACGAGATCGACGACGTCGAGGTCGACCTCGACGACCGAGGTGCGAGCGGGACGTTCAGCGGTGTGACCACCGACGGCATCGCGATCGACGGAGCGTTCCGCTGCGCCTGAGGTGGATCAGGGCGACATCCACGCCGGCCGACCGGCCTCGAACGAATCGATCGCGTCGCCGTGGGTGAGCGTGAGCGCGATGTCGTCGAGACCTTCCAGGAACCGGTGCCGGGTCGGTGGGTCCATCGGGAACTCGGCGGTGATGCCCGCCGACGGGACTTCGACCGCGAGGCGCTCCATGTCGACCACGATCACCGTGGTCGGGTCGGCCTCGATCGCCACCCAGATGGCCTCGACCGTCTCCTCGGGGAGCACGACCGGGACGAGTCCGTTCTTCGTGCAGTTGTTGCGGAAGATGTCGGAGAAGCTTGGCGCGATCACCGCGTCGAAGCCACCCTGCTGGATCGCCCACACTGCGTGCTCGCGGCTGGAACCGACCCCGAACGCCGGCCCGGCGACCAGGATCGACGCGCCCTGGTACTGCTCCTGATTGAGCACGAAGTCGCGGTCGTCCCGCCACGTCGAGAACAATCCCTTCTCGAAGCCCGTGCGCTCGACGCGCTTG
>CAXBAZ010000112.1:0-8659 GCA_963973395.1 uncultured Acidimicrobiaceae bacterium | reverse complement strand
CGGGTTGATGATCGAACAGGTGTTCGATATCATGTTCCGTATGTCGGTGGAGGTGTTCGCTGAGCTGGTCGAGTTGACCGAGGCGGAGATCGACGCCGAGATCCGTTCGACCGAACTCGATCGTCGACGGTTGGTCGGTCGGCAGGCGATGTTGATCGCGGTGGCCGAGGCGCGCCGGGTGTATGCGGCTGATGGGCATCGGTCGATGCCGTCGTATCTGCGCGCGACGTGTAACTGGTCCAACGGTGACGTGACCCAGATGCGCAAGCTGGGCCGGTTGTTCGATGCTGTGCCGTTGGTCGCCGAAGCACTCGTGGCGGGCCATGTCGGCGTCGCCCAAGCTGCCGAGATCGCTCGGGTGCACGCGAACCGTCGGATTGGTCATCTGACCGGGGCGATTGCTCCGGTGTTGGTCGAACAGGCTGAACATCTCCCGTTCGGCGAGTTCAAGATCTGTGTCGATCGGTTCATCTCGTTGGCCGACGTCGATGGTGCGTTCGATGACATGGCCGCCAACATCGAGCATCGCAGCGCGTTGGTGACCGAGGTCGGCGGTGCGTTGCACGTCCAGGCCAGTGGTGGTGACCCGTTGGTGGCAGCGGGGATGATCGGGATCTTCGCCCGGTTCGTGCAGGCTGAGTTCCATCGCGATGTCGAGGCGCGGCGGGTCGAGTTCGGTGACGACGCCGACCAGCACCCGCTGCCACGCAGCGCAGCGCAACGGTCCTTCGATGCGTTGCAGACGATCTTCGAGACCGCGGATCAGGCTGCGGATGCAGGGGTGGAGGCGTCGGGGTCGTTCGATTCGGTCGTGAACATCGTGTGTGATCAGACCACGGTGGCCGAGGTGATGTCGGGTGCCGGGCTGGTGTTGCCGAACGGCCGCCAGCTCGATGTCGACGAGTTCGGTTCGATCCCACTCGACACGATCCTCGACGAGCTCACCGACGATCCATCATCATTGTTGGATCGTCGGTGCGAGACCGCCGAGGGCACACCGATCCACCCGACACTGCTGTTGAGAGCGTTGTTGACGGGTCATGTGCGTCGGGTCGTGGTCGACTCGGCCGGTGTGGTCACCGATCTGGGACGCCGGCAACGGTTGTTCACCGGGAGTGCCCGTGAAGCTGCGAAGTTGTTGAACCGCACCTGCACCCATCCGGGGTGTCGGGTCCGGTCCACGTACGCCGACATCGATCACGTCGACGAATGGTCCAACAGTCACGGTTCGACCGATCAACACAATGCCGACATCAGATGCGGCGGCCACAACCGATTCAAACATCGACAACGATGGCGAACCCGACGCGACCCCCACGGCCGCAACTACTCGATACGACCCGACGGCACCATCGTGCTACCCGTCGGCGAACGCGAACCCGACCTGAGCATCGACGAACTCACCCGCATCGCCCGCACCCGAGCCGCCGCACTCCGCCCACTCCAACCCGCCGGATGACGGCGCGGGCGGTCAACGCAGCGCTCGTCGCAGGCGGGTGCTCGTGAGGTCGATCACAGCGGTGAGCACGACGAGGCCACCGATCGCACCGACCACGGCGGCGAAATCGCGAGCGACGAGATGCTCTTGGATCAGTCGCCCCAGACCGGCGGCTCCGACCACACCGACGATCACGGTCTCACGGGTGATCACCTCCCACCGGTACAGCGCCAGAGCTGCGAGCCTCGGCGCCGTGGTCGGCAGCACGGCATAGGCGAACTGCTGGATCGGAGAAGCGCCACTCGCTGCCAGTTGTCGGCGCGCCCGGTCGTCGTGATCCTCGATCACCTCGGCGAAGAGCCGGCCCAGCACACCGAGGTTGTAGATGCCGAGGGCGACGGCGCCCGGCCAGATGCCGGGAAACAGGATCAACACCACCAGGAACGCCCACACCGGCGCCGGGACGGCGCGGAACAGGAGCAGTGTCAGGCGCGTGGCCGTCCCCGTCGCTCGCCTGCGATGCCGGGCACCGTCGTGCCACGGGCGTGCGGCGGCCGTCGCCATCGCGAGACCACCGGCCACGGCGATCGAGGTTGCCAGGATCGACATGGCCAAGGTGTCGATGGTGGCTGCGACGAGTTCGTTCCAACCGCCGGGGCCGAGCCGCGGTGGAAGGAGGTCGTCGATGAGATCGCGGGTCAGGCGCCGTGTCCGGCCCGACCACAATCGGTCGGGTCGGAGACCGACCTGCCAGGCCGCCAGCGGGATCGAGGCGACGACGAGCATCCACGAGCGGCGCTGGACGCGGGCCGACTGTTCGTGTCTCACCTTGGACGACCATGCGTCCGCCAGGCCGGACAGGATCATGAGTGCGATGATCAGCGTCCAGATCTCGCCGTATCTGAGCGATTCGAAGCTCAGATCGAGTTGGAAACCCAGTCCACCGGCGCCGATGATGCCGAGCACCGCTGCGCTCCGCACGGCACATTCGAGCCGGTAGAACGCGTACGACACCAGGTCGCGTCGCACCGCTGGCGCGACGCCGTACGTCAGTGCCGACAAGCGCGAGGCGCCCGCAGCCCGCAACGCCCGGAATGCCTGCGGATCGGCGTCGTCGACGATGTCGCCGTACACCTTCGTGGTCACGGCGCCGAACTGCAGGCCGATCGCCAAGATCGCGACCAGCGGGTCGAAGCCGAGCACCTGCACCAGGAGGAGGGCGACGATCACCTCGTGGACGGCTCGCGGGACGACGAAGCACATCCGCACGACGGTCCTGATGGATCGGCGCCACCACACCGCGACGGGGCGACGGTCCGCGGACTCCCACACCCGCTCCGACACGAGCGGACCGGCGACCAGTCCCACGGCGACGCTGACCACGGTGCCGAGCACGGCGAACGAGGCGGTGGTGAGTGTGGCGTCCAACGTCGTCCGGACGAAGTCGCCGGCGAGCTCGGGATCGCCGATCGACGTCCAGAACCGGGCGAAACTGTCCGTTCCCCCGGTGTTGACCACGTCCCGCCCGGTCGTCGCTTGCGTCGCTGCCCACACGATCGCCGCCAGGAGCGCGATCGACCATCGGGCGCGAGCCGACAGCTCGGTCATCGGTGATACAGCTCGGTCAGGTCCGTCTCGCCGACCTCGTCCGCTGCTCGGTCGAAGACGATCCGGCCGTCCCGCATCCCGACCAGCCGATCGACGAACCGACGTGCCAGACCGGGTTGGTGAACGCTGACGAGCAGCGTCCAGGCATGGTCGCCCGGCGGGTCGGCGAGCAGCCCGAGCACCAGCTCGCTGAGCGCCGGGTCGAGGCTCGACACCGGTTCGTCGGCGAGCGTCAACGATGGTGTCTGCACGAGCAGCCGGGCGACGGCGACCCTCTGCTGCTGCCCGCCCGACAGCTGGTCGACGCGCGTGCGCAGCAGTGACCGGTCGAGCCCGACCAGTTCGAGTGCTCGCGTCGCCCGGTCCCCATCGCGCGGTCGTGAGAGTGACCCGAGCGCCCGCAGTGTCGACCACTCACCGAGCCGGCCGGCGTTCACGTTGTGCACGACCTGCATGGATCCGACGAGATCAAGGGCCTGTCGGATCGTTCCGATCCGTGCCGCATGACGACGTCGTGCTCGGTTGCCGAGGTGGAACGGATCGACCCCGAGCACCTCGACCCGCCCGCTCACGGTCGCGCCCTCGAACAGGGCGCGACCGTTGAGCAGGTTGATCAACGTCGACTTGCCGACCCCGCTCGGACCGACCACACCGACACGTTCTCCGTGGCCGATACGGAGGGAGATGCCGTCGAGCGCCACGGCGCCGCGTGGGTAGCGGACCGTGACCGAGTCGAGCAGAACAGCGGTGTCGGCGTGCGTGTCGGGACGACTAGCGAATGGCGCCGATGTCACGGGCGACCGCTTCGATCGCGGCGTAGTTGGAGTTCTCCGTTGCGATGAACGAGGTTGCGCCGAACAACTCGAGGATCGCAGCGTCCTCCGGGTCGTCGGCGTCCAACGAGGTCAGGGCGCCGACGAGCGCGTCCGTGAATCCGTCGCCGAACTGCTCGTCGAGATCCGGTTGTCCGACCCAGTGGTAGTCGAAGTACGGAGGGGTTCGGAAGACCTCGATCACCTGCGCGGTGTCGACAGCGCCCTCCTCGACCCGACTGTCCCAGACCTGGGAGTTGAGTGCGCCCGTCTCGTAGGTGCCGGCGGCGACGAGCTCGATCGTCGCATCGTGCGAACCGGAGAAGCCCACCTCGCCGGTGAAGCTCTCGTCGATCGCGAGGCCGGCCTCGGCGAGGAACGACTGAGGCATCAACCGTCCTGACGTCGAGGATTCGGACCCGAACGTGAACGAGTGACCTTCCAGTGCGGCGAGTCCGGCCACGTCGTCGAACGGTTCGATCCCGGTCGCGGTGTCGGCGATGAACACGGAGGTGAACTCGGCGTCGATGTCGCGCTGCACCAGTGCCTGTGCCCCGTCGACCTCGAGCCGGGCCTGCACTCCGGTGAGACCGCCGTACCAGACCAGATCCAGGTCGCCGACGACGAACCCGCTCACCGCTCCCTGGTAGTCGGTGACGGGCACGTACTCGACCTCGACGCCCGGCAACTCGGCTTCCAGGTGGTCGGCGACCAGTCCGTAGAGCCGTTGCAGCAGTTCGGGGTCCTGGTCGGGAATCGCCCCGATCGACAACGTGCCGCCGAACTCGCCGGCCGATTCGTCGTCGTCACCGCCACAGGCGCCGAGCAGCAGTGCCACGGCTGTCAGAGCGGCGAGACCTCGTCGCGAACGGGTCGTGTGGGTGTCGCGGTCTTCGTTGAGTGCCCGCCAACTGGCGTGCGATCGACGGGCCTTCATGCCCGACCTCCTGGATACTGCACGATGATCCTCCTCGGTCTCGTGATGGGGTTGACCGGTCGAAGCTACGCGGTGAGGGTCGAGCCCACCTACTCGCAGGGTGCTAGAACCGGCGCATGGGCACGGGCTGGATGAGCGAGCGTCAGCGTGACGGAGGGATCGACCGCATTCCGTTGCCGTCCGACGTCGCCGGCGAACTCAGACTGTGCGGCAAGCACGCGATCGGTGCCGGCCGTTTCGATCGAGCCGACATGCCGTGGACGACGGTGGTGTGCCTGTGTCAGCGCCACGAACTCGCCACCCGGTATCCGGCCTACGTCGACTGGTTGGACACCGAGGCCCACCGCTCGATCTGGTGGCCGATCCACGATCTCGGTGCCGAGCCGGTCGACGCCATGCTGCCGTTCGTCGACGACCTCGTCGACCGTCTCCGCAACGGGGACCGGTTGCTGGTGCACTGCGCGGCCGGCCTGGGCCGGGCCGGTACGACCGCGGTGTGCATCCTGGTGCGGCTCGGCGTACCGCTGTCCGACGCCGCCCGCATCGTCGCCGACGCCCGCCCGATGGCAGGACCCGAGGCCGGTTCCCAACGTGCCCTCGTCGATGCCGTGGCACGCGCGACGCCCACGACCGGCTGAACGTCGCTACGGACGCACGATCGCGCTGAGCATCGCCTGGAACTTCGCCTGGGTCTCGGCCAGCTCGGCGAGCGGCTCACTGTCGGCCACGATCCCGCCCCCGGCCACCAGTCGGGCCGAACGGCCGTCGTCGGACAACTCGGCGCACCGCAGGGTCACGGCCCAACACCCGTTGCCGGCGCCGTCGCACCAACCCACCGCGCCGCCGTACCGCCCACGTTCGAAGCCCTCGACGGCGGTGATGAGGTCGATCGCCCGTTCGCGTGGATAGCCGCCGACCGCCGGGGTCGGTTGCAGCGCGCGGACCAGATCGATCACGGTCGGTGTCGGTCGCGACAGCATGCCGAGTGCCTGTGACCCGAGATGCTGCACGTTGGCGACCTTCACGATCGAGGGCTCGGGCGACCAGTCGAGATAGCTGCAGAACGGCAGCAGGGTGTCGCGCACCATCTCGATCGCGACGCGGTGCTCGATCTGGTTCTTCTCGCTCGCCTGGAGCGCGGCGGCCAGTTGGTCGTCCAGGTCGGGGTCTCCGGTGGTGCGGGTGGTGCCGGCCAGGGGGAACGACGTGACCTCGTTGCCGTTCACGGCCACGAGCAGCTCGGGTGAGGCGCCGATCAGTCCATCGATCGAGAACCGGTGACTCGACCCGAACGTGGCCTTCAAGCGGCGGAGGACGGCGTGGACGTCGATCGGGTGGTCCGACGTGACCGTGATCGGGCGGGCGATCACCGCCTTGTCCATCTCGCCGGCACGGACGGCATCGCGGGCGGCGGCGACGGCGCCGAGATAGTGGTCGACCTCGACGCCGGCGGTGATCGAGTACTCGGCGGCCGACGGGGTGGGTTCGGTCGCTCCGAACACGTCGACGTCGGCGTCGCCGATCGTCGTGATCCAACGCCGCCCGTCGGCACCTTTCCCGACCACGACCTGTGGCACGACCAGATCGGCCGCCGCACCCGGCAGGAACGGCACGGCGCCCAACGCGATCGGTCCGTTCGTCCCGCCGACGCGATCGTCGTGATCGATCGCAGCCAGGTACGCGACGGCCTCGTCCATCGGTACCCGGGCAGCGACGCCACGTCCGGCAAAACCGGCACCGTCACGCACGAACAGGTAGCCGTCGGCCCGGGCGACGTCGTTGAGGTCGAGGTCGGTGTCGAGCGGGACGGTGAGCGCCCGGACCCCGGTCGCCATCAGTCGCGGGTGCCGAGCAGCTGCTGTGTCAGCCCGCCCGACAGCAGGTGGTGCGAGGCGTCGGAGAAGCCGGCCGCGCGCAACATCGCCACCATCTCCGCCGGCTCGGGCAGGTAGGCGACACTCTTCGGCAGATAGCGGTACGCCGCCCCGTCGGACAGCAACGCCCCGATCTTCGGCACCACCTTGCCGAAGTAGATGCTGTTGCCGAATCGGATCACGGGATTCTTCGGCACCCCGACGTCGAGCAGCGCGATCCGACCGCCGGGTCGGACGACCCGGGCCAGCTCGTCGAAGAACGCCGGCAGCTCGAGCAGGTTCCGGAGCGCGAACCCGCACGTGACCCCGTCGACCGAACCCGAACGCACCGGGAGGTCGAGGATGTCGGCCTGCGTGCGGGCGGCTCCCGACCGGTCGGCGGCGAGCATCCCGTACGACAGGTCCATCGACAGGGGGACCAGGCCGGCCTCGCGCAGATCGATGCACAGGTCGCCGGTGCCCGACGCCAGATCGAGCACGGTCGCATCGGGCGGCAGCCGGAGGTCGCGGACCGTCGTGCGCCGCCAACGGACGTCGAGCCGGAAGGTCATGATCCGATTGACGAGGTCGTACCGCGGTGCGATCGCGTCGAACATCTCGCGGACCGCCCGCTTCTTCTCGGCTCCTTCGGGAAGCGTCTCACGATCCCAGGACGCATCGGTGTCGGAGTTCGGCATCGCCGTCGAGGCTACCGACCCGGATTCACGGCGCGGGCGGTCGGTTCGCCGATGGCCCTTGTCGCTCGCCAGACTCCGTGGATGATCGACTTCACCTTCCCACCCGACGTCGAGGAGGTCCGCCTGAAGGTCCGGGAGTTCATGGACAGCCGGGTGCGTCCGGCGTGGGACGCGACCGACCAGGACGATCGCAGCGAGGTCGTGAAGACGATCGTCGCGCTCCGCAAGGAGGCCCACGACGACTGGGGCCTCTGGCTGCCGCACATGCCGTCAGAGTGGGGTGGCATGGGCCTCGGGCCGACGGCGATGGCCGCGGTGTCGGCCGAGGCGTCGAAGGTGGGCGTCGGACCGTTCGTGATCAACGCCCAGGCGCCCGACGAGGGCAACCAACACACCCTGCTGCACTGGGGCACCGACGAGCAGAAGGAGAAGTACCTGAAGCCGCTGTGCGACGGAACGGCCCGCAGCTGCTTCGCGATGACCGAGCCCGAGGTCGCCGGATCCGACCCGACGTTGATCAGGACGTTCGCCTACCAGGACGGCGACGAGTGGGTCGTCAACGGCCACAAGTGGTTCATCTCCGGTGCCAGGGGTGCGAAGTTCGCGATGCTCGTCGCGCGCACCGAGGAGGATCCGGAGATCCCGCAGGCTGCGAACTCGTGCTTCATCGTCGACCTGCCGTCGGACGGTTGGAACGTCGTCCGCGACATCGAGACCATGTCGGGTGGTCACAACCACTGCGAGATCCTGATCGACGACCTCCGCGTGCCGGCCGCGAACATGCTCGGCGGACGCGGCCAGGGGCACCTGCTGGGGCAGTACCGACTCGGCCCGGCCCGGCTCGCGCACTGCATGCGATGGATCGGCCAGGCCGAGATCGCGCTGGACATGATGGTCGAGCGCGCCATGGAGCGCTACAGCCACGGCTCGATCCTGGCCGAGAAGCAGGGCATCCAGTGGCTGATCAGCGACTCGGCGGTCGAGCTGTACCAGTGCAAGCTGATGGTGCTCCACGCCGCGTACCAGATCGAGAACGGCATGGACTTCACCGCCGTCGTGTCGATGGCGAAGCACTTCGTCGCCAACAGCCTCTGGCGGATCATCGACCGTGCGATCCAGGTGCACGGCGCGCTGGGCTACTCGACCGACACCCCGCTCGCCGGCATGCTGCAGCAGGCCCGGTGGGCCCGGTTCGCCGACGGCGCCGACGAGATCCACCAGATGCGGATCGCTCAGCGCACGATCGCTGCGTTCAACGACGATGGCACCACGAAGCGGGCCACCGGCGACCTGCCCCTCTGATCGTCGTCACC
>CAXBAZ010000111.1:0-8663 GCA_963973395.1 uncultured Acidimicrobiaceae bacterium | reverse complement strand
GCGTCGGCCGCCGCGGCCGCGGCGGTACGGAAGATCACGTCCGGGTAGATCAACACCAGCTCGTCGATCGAGTAGTCGGGCGCCGCGCCGCTCTGCTCGGCTGGCGGCAACAAGCACGACGGGCGCCGTCGACGACGTGTGCCGGACGACGAGAGGTGACGCCGAGCCACGGGACTTCCTCCTACGCCGCAGCGACGCCGGGGAAGTTCGGGTCGTGCTTGGCGCGCAGGTCGTCTCGGAACACGATCTGCTTGCTGCTGCCCGCGAGTCGGCGAGTGGGGATCTCGCCGGTCTTCGCGAGTGCGTACGACTTGGACTTCTCGTAGCCGAACAGGAGCTTGCCCGCCTGAGCAACGGACATCGTGACCGGCATCTCGTTCCAGTCTGATACTATTCCGAGAGGGTTACCCAACACAGGGACGATGCTATGTATATCGTCGGATTAATGTCAACCATACTTCTGTGGAGATGTCGCTAGATGGCCAGATCTCGCAAGTCGAACATCGTCGACCGGCACCCGGACGCCGACAAGGGGCTGAATGCCAATTCGGTCGTGTCGTATCGCATCCGATCTGCACGCGAGCGCAAGGGGTACACACAGCAGGAGTTCGCCCGGGAACTCGGCAAGCTCACCGGCCACATCCTGCCGCAGTCGTCGATCGGCGCGATGGAGCGTTGGGACGGCGACAAGCAGCGGATGTTCGACGCTCAAGAGCTCTACCTGCTGTCCCTCGTGCTCGACGTGCCGATCGCCTACTTCTTCATCCCACCGCCGGGCATGCAGTCGGAGCTCATGCGTGACAGCCGGTACGAGGTCAACGCGCTGCCACTCAGGTTGATCGGCACCGACGATCAGGTTGCGGCGTTCGACGAGGCGATCGGCGAGCTGACCGGCCCCGAAGACGGCGATCTCGCGCCAGGGTTCATCGCCGGACCCCCGGGCTGGTTCCGACGATTCCGCGAGTGGCGGCTGCAACGTCTCTACCAACTCGAGCCGCAGTACGACGACCAGCTCAACCCGCTCGCACGGCTGCTTCAAGAGCTGGGCAACGACATCCTCGAGTTCGGCGCCCGCGGGTTCCTGACGTCGCGAGCCCGCACCGCGGGCGACGAGTTCCCCTTCAAGGTGGAGGACGATGGTGATGGCGAAGCCGGCTGAGACGTCGCTGGAGGCCACGGCGCACCCAGGCATCTGGAAGCGCACCGTCGTGCGCTTCGACGAGCGCGGCGAACCTCGAGGCGCTCCGAAGATCACGTACAAGGCACGCTGCTACGGAGCCGATGGCAAGGAGCACGCCAAGTACTTCCCGACCCTGACCGCCGCGAAGAACTGGCGCACCAACCAACTCGCCGACCGATCGAAAGGGCAGTGGTTCGACCCGTCGGCCGGTCGCATCACGTTGGCCGAGTACGCGCACCACTGGCTGCGCACGCGTGTCGACCTCCGCAAGAGCACTCGGCGTATCTATGAAGGCAACCTCCGTCTCCACATCCTGGCGAAGGTCGGCGACATCGAACTCGGCCCGATGCCGCTCGGGAACATCACCACCGAGGCGTTGCGACACTGGATCGCCGAGCTGTCCGCCGATGAGCAGCGCAACCTGTCGCCCACGACTGTGAACCAGGTGTACCGGACGCTCAACGCGATGCTGCGAGCCGCGGTCGAGGACGAACGGTTGGCGAAGAATCCGCTCGGCCCGATCAAGCCGCCCAAGCCGTTGAAGGTTCCGATGCGGTTCCTCACCCAGGTTGAGGTCGAGGACCTCGCTGACACCATCAACCCGAGCTACCGCGCGTTCGTGTTGGTCGGCGCGTACTGCGGTCTTCGCCTCGGCGAGATGGCGGGGCTGCGGTGGAGCGACGTTGACATGCTGCAGCGCCGCATCACGGTCGAGAACCAACTCGGCACCGACGAGCAGCAGCTCGCACCGCTCAAGACCACGGCGAGCTATCGGACGATCGTCATGCCCCGGTTCGTCGCCGACGTGCTCGGGGTGCACGCACGGTTCGGCGCGACGCAGTCACCGAGCGAGCGCGGCGCATTCGTGTTCGCTGCGCCCGGGGGCTCGCCGTTGCAGATCCACAACTTCCGGCACCGGGTCTGGCAGCCGGCTGTGCGCAAGGCCGGGTTCACCGGTCTTCGCGTGCACGACCTGCGACACACCTGCGCGTCACTCGCGATAGCGGCCGGAGCCGACGTGAAGGTGCTCCAAGACATGCTCGGCCACGCATCGGCAGCCATGACACTCGATCAGTACGGCAAGCTGATGCCCGGTCGCAGTGAGCAAGTCGCCGACCGCCTCGACGCGCTCCACCGCGGCACCGCCTGATCCCAGTCCCACGTGGCACCGGCCGCGCTGACCGAGCTAGGGCGGTCTACGTGGTGCGCAAGCGGTGGATCAGCTCGGAGGTGATCAACTCCGCGGCGCTGTCGATGTCGTAGCCGCCAGGCCACTCGCTGACGAGCGCACGTAAATCGTCGCGGAAGATCGAGCGAGGCAGCTTCTCTCGAAGATTGCGCTCCGCAAGGCCCGGCGTGTAGCCGTCGGGGCGGTACGGCGCGAACGCAGCGATGATCTCGGCGGGGTCGACGCCCAGCTGGGTGACCGCGAGCCACAGATCGAACAGGTCGCGACCCTTCAGCCGCTGATACAGGGCACGCAACTTCGTTGCGACCAGCTCCGACAGCGCGAACGTTGTCACGTCGGCCGCGCCCTCGAACCACGACGAACGGACCGCGTACCCGACGCGGACAGGCTCGATCGCCGGCGAACGCTCGAAGGTGTTGACCTCGATCTTCACGCGCATTCGGCCACCGGACTCGAACGGGGCGCGCAGGTCGATCTTCGGCTGCTCCGTGATCCGGGTGCGCACCTCCATCCCGAGTGCCTCGCCGATGCGTGTCGCTGCCCGAGTGAGGTCGGCGATCCCACCGCCGGTTCGACGGACGTAGTCGAGGTCCTCGCTGTAGCGCCAGGGCCGATCTGTGTGCAGCTTGTGGAGACAGGTTCCGCCCCGGAAGATCAGCTCGTTGCCAAGGTAGTCGTCCCGCGCAATCTCGACGATGAGCCGCGACAGAAGTAGATCCTGCTCTATCTGCTCGGGCGTCGGCCACGGCACCCGCGCCGCCCATTCGGTGATCGCCGCTTGTGGGATCACGACTCGAGCTCGATCTCTGCATTGGCGATGATGTTCCAGCGTGGGTCTGGGCGCGCATCGCGCGGCCCTGACGGATCGAGCAGCACGGACGATGCGTTGGCCATCGCCGCACGCAGAGGTTCGGTGTCGACCTCCACCCCGAGTGTCTCGGCTGCGTCGTCGATCATCCATCCAACCCGCTGAACGACGGCGGTCGGATAGGTATCGGCGACCTCGGCGAGTTGAACGATGTCGAGTGCCGTCTCCTCGAGCATGTCGCCGATGATGGTCCCGATGTTGTACAGCGAACCGCCCTCGCTCGGCCGCGACACCAAGTCGAGAACGGTCACCTCTGGCGTGGACACGCGCATGGTTCCGCTCGGCGTGTTGACCTCGACCGTCGGCCGATCGGTCGTGTGCCGCGAGGTCAAGAAGCGAAGGTGGACACGTTCGAAGGAACGGTCACGCACGTGAACAGTCGTCATCACCTGGAAGACCTGGGGCCGCTGATGAGCGAACCCGTGCACCTCAGCAGCCGAGAGCAAACATACGTAGTACGGATGCCCTAGGTGTCGCATCATGGCGTCGATGAAGTGCGCCGCCGGCACCGCCCCCCACAACCGGTACTCCGCAGGGATCGCCACGTACAGGCCTCGCGCTGGGCTGAACAGGCGCCCCTGGTGCTGCCAGCGCGCCAGCGTCGGTGATACATGCGCCTCCGGGATGCCAAGGATCTCGGCTGCCTGGGCCGTGGTCACCCAGTGCCGACCGCGCGCCAGCAGCCAGTCGGCCAGGTCGCGTGGAGCCTCGGGCGGGGCATCGACCCCTGCATTCATGCGTAACAAGACTAAATCAAGCGTTTAGTTTCCGCAACTTGGGATGAGGACGCGTGACCTGAACTGCACTTCGAGCGCCGCTCGCCCTTGAACGCCAGGCGCGGCGCGCCGTCGACCCTCCGAGCCCGTCGAGCATCGCGCTAGTGCCATCAGGTACCATCCAAGTTCCATGCGGATGCATCGCTTCGGACCGCTACAACCACACAGGGAGCTATCCGGCATGGAGGTCGGCAGCGGACTCGAAACCGACGATCTTGTAATCGGGGAGTGGAGTCTGACCGCAACGGCGTGGACGGACCGTCATCAGCACGAAGAGATCAACCGAGTTCTCGAGGGCGAGTTGCACGTTACCTGCGACCGTGTCACGGAGGTCGTTCACGCAGGAGAGGTCGTCGTGGTGCCTGCCGGGTCGCTGGCTCGCTACGAGGCGCCAAAGTATGCGCGGATGATGTTCATCTACGGCCCCTCATCCGACGGTCATGCAACCAGCGACGCCGCGATCGAGGACTTGTCGGGCAATCGCTGATCAAGGCTTTGCGTCCCATTCTCTTCGGCACCGATCAGCAGTGGTTGCCTTCGCAACGATGCGCGCCGATATCGGGATGCCCATGAGCGGCGCGTATCTCTAGTCCGGTGTGGGGTGTCCTCGATGTGGCCGGGCGGCGGCGTCGGGGGTGTGGTGGACGCGTTATCTCTAGCGCGTCTCCGACGCATCGCGTCTCCGACGCATCGCGTCTCCGACGCATCGCGTATCCGTCTTCCTCCGACGCGGCCCAACCGGCAGCAAGCAGCAAATCGGCCGGCTGACTGGGTCGGCCCAGTGGCGGATCCAGACCACTGACGTTACAGTCCGTCGGCTTCCACTGGCCACTCGCAGTGAGCTCTAACGCCGCCGGAGTCCGTTACCCATCCCGCCCGTTCCGCCTTGACGATCATCTCGGAGAATCTGTCGTCCCACAGTGGGTCTGAGTTGCGATTGCCGAGCTTCCGCAAAGCCTCAACGTCGACAAGGGCTTCGTGGCGATCAGGAAGGTCCGCCACATCCGCGAGGGCCAAGCGCACCTCACTCAGTGAGAGGCATTCGGCGATGACGATCTTCAGCGAGCCAAGGTCGTCTGAGCTTTCAAGGCTGACCGTCGGGCCCGAGGGCCCATTCCATACTCGTAAGAACATGTTTGCTCCTGGTTCGATGTTGTAACGCTTTGTAGGCAGCCGAGGCCCTCGGGGCTTCGAACCTGGGTCGTGAATGGGTCAAACCACAGGTTCGCTCGACAGCTCCCGAATAAGCTCGTTGAACCGGTCTCGTTCCTCGAGAAACGGCAGATGTCCACTGTTCTCGAACGTCGTAGTTACTGCTTGCACCTCAGGATCGACGTGTTCGACCTCGACCACACCTTCGTTGCCGCCCACGATGGACGCAGCTATTCGCACCGGATCGAGGTGTGGTTGCGACATGAGTGCCTTCGCTGCGACAAGGACCGGGGTGTTGATGGCGTGCCCCAACAGCCAGGCCTGGGTTTCGGCGCTTACGTTGTGGCACATCAGAGCTATGAGCTTGCTCGCGTACAGCGGGTAGTCACGCATGATCGAAGCGAGAATGCGTTCGCGTGTCTCCTCGGGGCGCTTGCCGAGGCGAGACCCGACGAGAACCGTGCGGCTCTCAGGAATGCGCGCAGCTGCAGCAGTGACGACGCTTCCTCCGAGAGACCATCCGACCAGCAGCGGCTGCTCGACGCCAGCCTGCTCTGCGACGTCGACGACGCGCTCGACTGCCTGGTCGAACCAATGAACCTTCGGGTCCCACGAGGTTCCTCCGCATCCCGGCATATCGATGGCGATCACTCGTCGGTCCCTTGAGAGTTCCACCAGCTGGTAGCCAAACACCTTTCGTGTAGATACGAACCCGTGTACGAAAATGATTGCCGGACCGGAGCCCAAGTCGTCGAATACATCACCGTGTTTCATGTGTCGTCTCCTGTCTGATCGTGTTGTTGGGCGGGAGGCTTGGCATGCCAGGGGTGTACCCCCATGAGCAATTCGGCCGTGTCGAGTAGGGAGACGTCGTCACCAAGGCGTCCCACCAGTTGGACACCGAGCGGGAGTCCGTCGTTGGTCAACTTCCAAGGAATGACGACCGCCGGATTGTGGCCCGTGTTGAACGGCTTCAGGAACCGGAAGTCTGACTCTGAGCTCGACTGTTTGAGGAAGGGAGCAGCCCCGCACGCTGGCGTGATGACCAAGTCGTAGGGCTCGAACCATCGTTGGATGCGTGCACGGAAGGCGGTGTCCTCCAATAGACGCTGGCGGTAGGTAAGGCCAGAGACTGTTGCTCCTCGTTCGTACACTGGGCGGGCGTAGTCGCTGAGCAGGTGACCGCTGCGTTTCATGAAGTCCTGGACGAGTGCTTCTACGGCTGCGAGGTGGTCGGGCGCGTACGGAAAGGCTGTGGGGTCAAACGTGGTGGTCTCGGCAGGGTGTATTGGCAGGATTGCAGTGACTACATTCCATCCGGTAGCGGAGATCAGCGACGCCGCGTGTTCGGCTGCCTCGACGCGTTGGCCGTCATCTGAACCTGACTCGTCAGCGATCACCAGTGCGGCCGTGCGGCGTCGCCAGTCGTTGCGTTGTGGGGGTGACGCGAGTTTCGTGGACATCGGATCACGGTCGTCGGAGCCTGCCACCACCGACATGACAGTGCGGATGTCTGCGATTGATCGTGCGAATGGCCCGACGTGGGATCGAAGTGGTGCGGCGCGCCAGCGCTGAACGACGGGAACGACACCGAAGGTTGGCTTGAAGCCGACGATGCCGTTGTAGGCGGCTGGCTGGCGGATCGACCCTCGAGCGTCCGTGCCGATTGATATGGGACCGATGCACGCGGCGACTGCGGCCGCGCTGCCGCCACTCGACCCGCCGCATGTCCGCGTCCGATCCCACGGGTTGATGCCCTCGTCTGTCAGGCGATTGTGTGTGGCCCCGACAAGCGCGAACTCCGGCGTGTTCGTCTTTGCGAAAAGGATTGCGCCTGCATCGCGAAGACGTGCGGCCACGAGGCTGTCCGGAGCGTTGTTCTCCTTGAAGGCTTCTGAGCCGTAGGTGGTCGGCATGCCGTCGACCTCTATGGTGTCCTTGATAGAGATCGGTACCCCGCAGAGCGGGGGGGTGGTGCTGTCTCGTCGCGACCATTCGAGTTCCGCTGACTTGGCAGCGGCGAGGGCGCCTGTGTGATCGACCGCCAGAAAAATGTGAAGGGCGGCATCGGCAGCTGCTGAGCGGTCCAGGATGTCTTGGGTGACTTCAACTGGTGACAGTTGCCGTGTGCGGTAGTTCTCCAGGAGCTCGGCGGCGGTCAGCTGTGAGATGTCGGAAGTCATGTGACGGCCCCCACAGGGGACGGTGGGAGAGGGACGAGGGCGCCGCGAGCTGCGAACGCGATCAGGCCGCCGATGAAGAAGACGGCGGCGACGATCAGCCAGACTGATGTGTAGCCCCCTATCCGATCGACCAAGAGACCGAGCACCGGCGGCGTCACCATGACGCCGAGGAAGAAGCCACGCTGAACAGTTCCCGCAGCCAGTCCTGCGATGTCCTGGCCGGCTCGGCGCATGACGGCGAGCATCGTCACTGCGTTCCAAGACGTGGCTAGGCCGCACAACACCACGGCAGCCCAGAAGAACGCGACTCCGGCAGTGCCTGCGGCGAGGAAGAGCAATACAGCGCAGCTGCCCACGACTCCGAGTCCGCCGAGCATCATCCCGAAGTCGGTGGCGTCACCGAACATTTGTGGAACGAGAACACGGGCGGCGACACCAATGCCGCCAGTGAGCGCTACGGCGAGACCGGTTGCCGACAGACTCAGTTGCAGCACTTCGTATCCAAACAACGGGATGTAAAGACTGAACGAAGCTGTTCCCATGCCCATGAAGACCGCATAGAGGGTGAGAACTTTGATACTTCTGAGTCCGGTGCCTCGACGACCGGTTGGCGTCAGTGCGATTGTCGCGGTCGCCGGACGAAGGACCCGCCACGCTACCGCGAGCATGACGCCTGGTACGGCCGCAAGCGTGAGAGCGGCAATCCGCCAGTTGGAGAATGACACGATGAAGGGGACGAGAACTCCGACGACTACAGCGCTGAGTTGAACGCCGGATTGCTTGATGCCGACCACCGGGCCCTGACGTCGTACCGGAATTTGTGTAGCAATGGCTTTGTTGGTGGCCGGGTTTGCGCCGGCCGCTGCAATGCCGCCACAGATCGCCGCTGCGATGCACCAGACGTATGTCTGTGCTGCTGCGAGCAGGACTAGGGCCGCTGCGCCAGACGCGAAAGTACCTGCGAACACAAACCGTGCGCCGCGGGTATCTGCCAGATGTCCGGCTCCTGGCGAGGCCACGCCGGCGATAAGAAACAGCACGCTTTGGAGCAGGCCGAGTTGTGAGCGTTGGATTGACAATTCGTCGAGCAGTACGGGTGCGAGTGCGCCGAGCGCGAACTGAAGGAGGGAACCGGCAACCATCGCGAGGATGAGTGTTATGACGAGCGCTGCCCGCAGCCGAGGTTCGCGACTCACGTGGGAGGACGCGCCAGGTCACGCATCCATTGTTCTGCTGGTACTGCGGAACCGTCCTGGCCGACTGCAACGCCTGTGCGTCGGATGCAGCAGGCGAGATCTCCGGTTTCGCTAACCGT
>CAXBAZ010000110.1:0-8674 GCA_963973395.1 uncultured Acidimicrobiaceae bacterium | reverse complement strand
CGTCGCACCCGTGGCCGCCGACCGGGCGCGCGCAGCGGGGCCCCCTGCGCGTTCGCCGGCAGGGTCGTCATGTGATCGCCCCAGCCGGTCGCCGGACGCGTCGGCTGCGGCGACGTCGCGGGCATCACCGGTGGCGCCGCGTGGGTCGTTCCGTCGGCCGGGTCGTCGAGCGCCGGGTCGTCGAGCGTGGCCGGCACGATCTCGGGCAACGTCACGGGACCCCCGGGTTCGTCGTCGGATTCGTCGTCGGGGCCGTCGACGTGCCAGTCGTCGGTGGATCGCTGCGACGACGGACCTCGAGGGTGGCCACGGTCGTCGGGTTCACGTGCGGCGGAACCACCGGAGAACACGTCGGCGAGCGCGTTCTCCAACCGGGAGGAGGCGTCACCGTCGCTCGGACTCACCGAACCGAGTGTAGGCAGTCGTCAGGGCCCGTCGGTGGCGCGTGCGGTCACCGTCTGGTCGCCGACGCGCACGCTCACCGTGACCTCGCGCCCCGATCGGCTCCAACCGACCAGCACAGCCTCGTTGGTGGCCGCCATCGACGACGCGGCGTACCGGCCACCCGCCACTCCGGCGAGCGCCGCCGCATCGGCGGCGGAGCGGGCCTGTTGGCGATCGGTCAGATCTCCCAGAAGCGGAACCAGACCCAGCGTGATCGCGGCCGTGAGCGCGAACGCCACCAACACGACCAACACCGTCATCGCACCCCGATCGCGCATGACCACTCCTCCTCACCGTCGCGCTCACACGTCGGGTGAGCCGCATCGTGAGCAGCCGGGCTGCGATCGGGCGGGCGAACCGCCGGTATCGGTCGTCGAGGTCGGACGTCCGGTCAGACTTCGATGTCGTCGGCGATGATCGGTGCGACGGAAGCAACCGTCTGACCGTCGTCGAGGTTCATGATACGGACGCCGGTCGCATCGCGACCCTGCGAGCTGATCTCACGGACGCCCA
Organism: uncultured Acidimicrobiaceae bacterium; assembly: GCA_963973395.1. Classification (GTDB taxonomy): domain Bacteria; phylum Actinomycetota; class Acidimicrobiia; order Acidimicrobiales; family Ilumatobacteraceae; genus Ilumatobacter. The sequence goes on along the minus strand of CAXBAZ010000110.1, from coordinate 7,717 downwards.
TGCGGATCGTGACCCCGCCGGAGGACACGGCGACGATCTCGTCGTCGATACCCACCATGAACGCAGCCCGGACGAACCCCTTCTTGCCGGTGAGCTTGATGCCACGAACACCCTGGCCGCCGCGACCCTGCACGTTGAACTTGTCGAGCTGCGTGCGCTTGCCGTAGCCACCGTCGGTCATGATCAGGATCGCCACGTCATCGCGGGCGACATCACAGGAGACGACGGCGTCGTCGGCGCCCGTCTTCAACTTCATGCCGCGCACGCCGGCCGCGGTACGGCCCATCGAGCGGACGTCGTTCTCGTTGAAGCGGATCGTCATGCCGCCATTGCTGACCATGAACACGTCGTCGTCGCCGGAGGTCTCGATCACCTTGACGAGCTCGTCACCGTCGTGCAGGTTGATCGCGATGATGCCGTCACGGCGGCTCGAGTCGTAGGCGTCGAACGTGGTCTTCTTGACCGTGCCCTGCTTGGTGGCGAAGAACAGGTAGCGGTCGCCGGCGAACTCGCGAGTGTCGATGATCGCCTGGATGTTCTCACCGGCCTGCAGCGGCAGGAGGTTGACGATCGGCATGCCCTTCGCCGTGCGCTCGCGCTCGGGGATCTCGAGCGCCCGCAGGCGGTACACCTTGCCCCGGTTCGAGAAGAACAGCAGGTGCGCGTGCGCGGTGGTGAAGATCACGTGCCGCACGATGTCTTCGGCCTTCAGCTTGCCGCCGCTGACGCCACGGCCGCCACGGCCCTGGGACTTGAACGAGCTGGCCGAGACCGACTTCACGTACTGGGCCTCGGTCATCACGATGACGAGTTCCTTGTCGTCGACGAGGTCTTCGATCGACATCTCGCCGTCGTCGTAGGTGAGCTCACAGATGCGAGGCGACGCGAACTCGTCCTTGATGGCGAGCATCTCGTTCTTGATCACCGTGCGCAGCAGCGCATCGTCGGCGAGGATCGCCTCGAGTTCGGTGATCTTGGCCCGCTCGTCCTCGAGCAGCGTCTCCAGCTCGATGCGGCTGAGGCGGGTCAGCTGACGGAGCTGCATGTCGAGGATGTCGACCGCCTGGACCTCGCTGAATTCGTACGGTTCGGCCATCAGGCCGGCCTTGGCCGTCGCCACGTCGTCGCTGGCTCGGATGAGCGCGATGATCGCGTCGATGACGTCGAGTGCCTTGATGCGACCTTCGAGGATGTGCGCCCGGCGCTGAGCCTTGGCGAGACGGAACTTGCTCCGCCGGGTGACGACGTCGATCTGATGGCGCACGTAGCCCTCGAGTGCGGTCAGTAGGTTGAGCGTGCGGGGCACGTCGTCGACGAGGGCGACCATGTTGATCGAGAAGCTGCTCTGCAGCTGCGTCATCTTGTAGAGGTTGTTCAGCACGACGTTCGCGTTCGCGTCGCGCTTGAGCGTGATCACGAGGCTGGTCTTGCCGCCGGCCGAACCGTCGTTCACGTCGGCGATGCCGTCGAGTTGACCGTTGGTCACGAGCTCCTCGATCCGGCCGGCGATCGACGAACAACTCGCCTGGTACGGCAGCTCGGTCACGACGATCTCGTACCGGCCGTTCTTGCCCTCCTCGATCGAGGCCTTGGCGCGGGTCTTCACGCTGCCGCGCCCGGTGCGATAGGCGTCGATGATGCCGGCGCGCCCGAGGATCTGACCACCCGTCGGGAAGTCGGGCCCCTTGACGTGCTCCATGAGGTCGTCGACCGTCGTCGCCTCGGGATTCTCGGCCGAGTTGGGGTGGTCGAGCAGGTGGACGGTTGCGTCGATCACCTCGCCGAGGTTGTGCGGCGGAATGTTGGTCGCCATGCCGACGGCGATGCCCTGGCTGCCGTTGACGAGCAGGTTCGGGTAGCGCGCCGGCAGAGCGACCGGCTCTTCGGTGGAGCCGTCGTAGTTCGACCGCATGTCGACGGTGTCCTCGTCGATGTCGGCCAGCAACTGCATCGCCAGCGGGTGGAGGCGGCACTCGGTGTAGCGCGAGGCAGCCGGGCCGAAGTCGGGCGAACCGTAGTTTCCGTGGAAGTCGATCAGGGGATGGCGCAGCGAGAACGGCTGGGCCATGCGGACCAGCGCGTCGTAGATCGCACTGTCGCCGTGCGGGTGGTACGTCCCCATCGTGTGGCCGGTGACGCGGGCGCACTTCACGAACGGTCGGTCGGGCCGGAAGCCCTGCTGCTCCATGTCCCAGATGATCCGACGGTGGACGGGCTTGAGGCCGTCGCGGACGTCGGGGAGGGCCCGCGACATGATGACCGACATCGCGTAGTCGAGGAAGGAGTTCTCCATCTCGTCCTGCAGCGAGATCGGCTGGACCGGATCTGGTACGGGTGGAATCGGTGTGTCACTCATGTGTCGGTCCTCGTCGGCCGGAGGGCGTCAGACCCTGTCCGGTCAGTGTGATTCGGTGGTGTCGGGCGGTTCGGCCGGAGGGGGTCTGACCCCCTCCGGTCAGAAGTCGAGATTGCGGACATCGCGGGCGTTGGTGGTGATGAAGTCACGGCGGGATTCGACGTTGTCGCCCATCAGCACGCTCATGATCGTGTCGGCCTCGGCAGCCTCTTCGACGGTGACCTGCAGCAGCGTGCGGGACTCGGGATTCATCGTGGTGTCCTTGAGCTCTTCCCAGTCCATCTCACCGAGACCCTTCAGCCGGGCGAACTCCTTCTTGTGGTTCGGGCGTTCGGCCAAGAACCGGATCCGGGCGGCCTCGTCTTTCAGATAGACCTTCTCCTTGCCGATCTCGGTCGAGTACAAGGGCGGCTGAGCGATGTACACGTACCCGGCTTCGACCATGTCGCGCATCTGGCGGAAGAAGAACGTGAGGAGCAGCGTGCGGATGTGGCTGCCGTCGACGTCGGCGTCACAGAGGGCGATGATCTTGTGGTAGCGACACTTGTCGACCTCGTACTCCTCGCCGACACCGGCACCGATCGCCGTGATCAACGCCTGGATCTCGTTGTTCTTCATCATCTTGTCGATGCGCGCCCGCTCGACGTTGAGGATCTTGCCGCGGATCGGCAGGATCGCCTGCGTGCGGGGATCGCGAGCATCGAGCGCGGTGCCGCCCGCGGAGTCGCCCTCGACGATGAACAGTTCGGACTCGTCGGCGTTCTTCGACGAGCAGTCCTTCAACTTGTCGGGCATGCCCGCACCGGACAACGCCGTCTTGCGGCGCACGGCGTTGCGGGCGTTCATCGCCGCGACGCGCGCCTGGGCGGCGGCGAGCGCCTTCTTGACGACCTTGTTGGCCTCGGTCGGGTTCTCCGACAGCCACTCACCCATCCGCTCGTAGGTGGCCTTCTGCACGAACGACCGGATCGAGACGTTGCCGAGCTTGGCCTTGGTCTGACCCTCGAACTGAGGATCGCGGAGCTTGACGGAGATGATCGCGGTGAGGCCCTCACGGATGTCTTCACCCGTCAGGTTGGGATCTTTCTCCTTGAGCAGGTTCTTCTCACGGGCGTACTTGTTGACGACGCTCGTGATGGCGGTTCGGAACCCCTCGACGTGCATGCCACCTTCGATGGTGGAGATGTTGTTGGCGTACCCGTGGATGCCCTCGTGGTAGCCCGTGTTCCACTGGAGCGCGATCTCGATCATCTGATCGTCGGCATCGCTGTCTTCGTAGGCGCACACCTTGGAGAACAGCGGGTCCTTCGAGGCGTTCATGTGCTTCACGAAGTCGATCAGGCCACCCTTGTACTGATAGGTGACCTTGTTCTCCTTCTCGACGCGCTGATCTTCGAACGCGATCTCGAGGCCCTTGTTCAGGAACGCCATGGTCTGGAGCCGCTCGAGCACCGTGCGGGCGACGAACTCGATGCCCTCGGCCTGGAAGATGACCGGGTCGGGCCAGAACGTGATCGTGGTGCCGGTCTCACGGCCGCGCTTGGGCGTGTCACCGACGATCTCCATCGTGCCCTGGGGTGCACCGCCCTTGGCGTACTCCTGGTACCAGCGCTTGCCCTCGCGGTCGACCTCGATCGTGAGCCGCTCGGACAGGGCGTTGACGACCGAGACACCCACACCGTGCAGGCCGCCGGACACCTTGTAGCCCTCGCCGCCGAACTTGCCGCCGGCGTGCAGCACGGTGAGCACGACCTCGGCCGCGCTCTTGCCCTTGTGCTGGCCCGTCGTGTACGGATCGACCGGGATGCCACGACCGTTGTCGTCGACCCGGCATCCACCGTCGGCGAGCAGGGTGACGCCGATCCGGTCGCAGTAGCCGGCCATCGCCTCGTCGACCGAGTTGTCGACGACTTCCCAGATCAGGTGGTGCAGACCCTGCAGGCCGGTGGAGCCGATGTACATGCCAGGGCGCTTGCGGACCGGATCGAGACCCTCGAGGACCTGGATGTCCTTCGCGCCGTAGCTGCCGGTGGGCTTCGGGGAACTTGCTGCTTTGGTGTCAGTGGACACGCAGTACCTCGGATTCGGTAGCGAGTGGTGTTGTGGGTGCAGGACGTTTCGTCCGACCGGTGCTCGGCGTTGCGATCAGGTGTTCGAGATCGCACCAAGTCACACTCGTGTGATTGTACCAGCGGGGTGATGCAGAGATGGGCTCATCCGGCCCTCAGATGCCCGGAAATCGACGAAATTCGGGTGTCGAGCCTCCGGACTGCGGACAATTCGCTCTCCGGCCACCCAGGGCGTCCACCGAGGACAGGGTGGAGCGGCCGAACCGGATCGTCGTCCGATCGGTCGGTCGGGTAACCGACCGCCGTCGTGAACCGTGTAGGAGGATGTGACGGTGGCCGTCGAGACCGAGTTCGAGACGTTGTTCCGCGACGTCTTCCCGCGGCTCGTCTCGCTCGGCGCACTCAAGACCGGCCGTGTCGACGTCGCCAGCGATCTCGCCCAGGAGACCATGGTGCGTGCCCACGCCCGCTGGGACGAGCTGTCCACCTACGACTCGCCGGCGGCCTGGTGCCGAACCGTGATGGTCAACCTGTTGATCGACCACCACCGCAGCCGCGCCGCCGAGCAACGTGCGGTCGACCGGCTGGCCGGCTCGCCCGAACCGGCGTCGCCGCCCCACCCCGCGCTCGACCAGTGGACCGAACTCGTCGCCCCACTCCCCGAACAGCAACGCACCATCGTCACGCTCTACTACGCCGACGACCTCACGGTCGGCCAGATCGCCCAGCTGCTCGACACGTCGCGGGGCGCGATCAAGGCCGCGCTGTTCAAGGCCCGACGAACCCTGCGGCGCCGACTCGACGAGGAGACCCGAGATGGATGACGAACTCCGCCGCCGCGCCCGCGCCGCACGGGCCGAGGTCGAGGCCAAGGTCGACGTGGAGGCAGAGCTCGCCGGTCGAAGGGCGGGGCCGACGGCGTCGGGGATCGATCCGATCGCTGCCGTACCACCCCGCGGGCGCATCTTGGCCGTGGCCGGGTCGATCGCCGCGGTCGCGATCGCGATCGTCGGGGGCATCGTGCTGTTCCAGGGCACGGACTCGATCGAGACCTCCGAGCCGAGCGCCCCGATCGTCACGACCAACTTGCCGGCACCGGTCGTTCCCACGACCACCGCTGTGGGTCCGACCACGACGGTCGTGCCGACCACGAGCGCGCTCGCCGACACGACGACCACGACGAGCCCGGGCGCTGCGGCGGAGGTGTCGTACCTCGACCCACCGGCCAACACGACCCTCACCCCGCTCGGTGCGGTGCCGGTGCCGGAACCGGCGGAGGGGATGTACCAGGTGGCGATCGGCGATCTCGGCGTCGCCGTCTCCACCAGGACCTACGAGCCGGCGACCGCCCGGCTCGACATCATCGGGTGGGACGGGACGACCCGCACCTACGACGACGACATCTACGACAACGTGATCGCCTACGGCCCCGGCGACGTCGTGTACACGACGACCGGTGAGCCGATGGACGACTTCGCGGTCGTGGCGGTTCCGGTCTCGGGCGACCGCGCCGGCGAGGTCGTTGCGTCCGAACCGGCGAACGTCAATGAACATCTGGAGTACCCGCCAGCCTCGTACGGGCACGCGGCGACAGGCGTGGCGATGCGTCGCTACGGGGGAAAGCGTGCGATCGGGTACGTCGACGCAGCCGGCAACCCCACGACGCTCGACTCCGCGCCGACCTTCTACGACAGTGACACACATCTGCTCGACGACGGCCGGGTGTCGGTCATTGCGACGACCGGCGCGTCGTGGACGCTGTCGGTCGACGCACACCCGGACGGCGCATCGCCATACGTCGGCCCGTCGCCGGCGGCCCCGACCACCGGAGGCGACGGCGTGTTCTGGACCCACATCGGACCGGACCTCGCTCCCGACATCGACTTCGGTGAGCCGTCGCAGTGGGTCGTCGCCCGACTGCACCCCGGTGGCTCGGCGACCTGGTGGTCGCTGCCCGAGGCCTGGACGATCGCTGCGAGCGACATCTGGGGCACGGTCGCCGTCCGTCAGCTGGGCGAGCAGCTCGAGGTCGCGCTCGTCGACTTCGCGGCCCAGGAGCAGCCGACCCCCACGACGACGACCACCAGCACGTCCACGACCACGACCAGCACGCCCGCGACGGTGCCGACCACGGTCCCGAGTGCCGCAGTCTCCTGGCGGTCGCTGCCGTGGGAAGCGACCCGGATCGAACGTGCCTGCGCCGACGAGGAGTTCGTCGGGTGCACCCAGATCCTGGTCGACCGCGACGGGTCGATCGTGTCGTATGACCCGACCACCCGCACCCTGACCCGGCACAGCACACCGACGGTCACCGCCCAGGTCGACGACGGTCTGGGCGACGTGTACCTCCACGTGCTCGGGCCGGACCAGGTCGTGTACCTCAACGTGGACGCGGCGATGCCGGGCGACGGCGCCGCCGACCTGCTGGCTGTGTCGCTCGCCCCCGGCGACGTCGGTCGCCAGCTCGGACGCTGGCCCGACATCACCGACCGTGTCGGCGATCAGGACCTCGTGGCGACCCGGGACGGGCTGGTCGTCGTGGACTGCTGCGACGCCGCGCGTCTCAGGCCGGCGCCCGACGCCGACGTGGTGCTCCCCTGGGTCGGGCGCGACGGCGGCGACGTGTCGATCGATGGACCGGTCATGCGGACGGAGGTCGATCGTTCGACGCTCACGGTGCACCGCGAGAACGACCTGCCGACCGGCACCCGCTCGTGGACGTTCGAGCCGCCGTCCGACTGGCAGGCCCGCGGCATGCCAACGGTGCTGCCGACGTTCGACGGCGGATTCGTCGCGACGACGTTCGACGGCGTCGACCAGACGGTGATTCGCGGCTGGATCGACGGCACGATCGACATGATCACGATCGACGCGACACCCGACTTCGCCTCGCTGGCCGCCCTCGACCCCAGCGGACGTGTGACCGTCGCCGACGGGGAGCGCTTCGCGCGGTTCGAACCGTTCGCGGAGCGGGCCGAGTTCTGGGCCGGGCGACCGGAGTACGGCGGCGACGGCATCGTGGCCCTGCCCGACATCGACACCGTGATCGACGATGGAGTCGGGTGGGCTCGGAGCCCGATCGAGTTCGGCAACGCCGTCGCCGGTCGAGTGGCCGTCAACGAACGCCGCATGATCGAACACGAGCGGACGTCCGATTCCGAGTTCCGCGTCTCGGTCGTCACCGCGAACTTCTTCGACGACTCGGTGTTCGCCAGCCGCATCGAACTCATCTTGCGTCGGGACGAGGACGGCCGCTTCCGGTTCGTGTCGGGCCAGTGGGGCCAGGTCTGCC
>CAXBAZ010000109.1:0-8674 GCA_963973395.1 uncultured Acidimicrobiaceae bacterium | reverse complement strand
CACTGGTCACGACGATCCTCGACTGGCGTCACCCCCGACCCGTTCGGGCTCGACGAGCGAGCGAACCGAGACGAAGCCGCCTGCAGCAGCGTCTCGACCAGTCCGGTGCGGGCATCTCCGCAGGCCGCTACCGCCTCACGGTCATCGGCACCATGGCCGGCGTCGCGTTCGTGATCTATGCGGCGACGGGCACAGGGTCGCTGGCCATCCCGCCGGCGATCGCGATCGGTTTGGCTCCGAAGATCTTCTTCCAACGTCGTCACGCCAAGGTGCTCGCCGAGCGGCGCGGCGCGTGGCCGGAGGCGATCCGCGATGTTCTCGCCAGCCTCGCGGCAGGACAGACGCTGCATCGCTCGCTGTGCCTGCTCGGACAATCCGGTCCACCGCCGCTCCGCGCCACTTGGCAGCGTTACGAACGCAATTCGGCGGCGCTCGACGTGCCCGCCGCGCTCGAGATCGCTCGCAGCGAACTCGAAGACCCGGTCTCCGACCGCGTGATCGAGGCGTTCGCCGCAGCGCACGAGTGCGGCCGCGACGTGATCATCTCGGTCCTGCGCTCACTGGCCGACAACGTCACCAAGGACCTGCACCTCGTCGAGCAGATCACCACCGGCCAGACCGAGATCCGCTCGCAAGCGGTCGTTGCCGTGATCCTCCCGTTCGGTGTGCTCGCCTTCCTCGTGGCTGCCAACGACAGCTACCGGTCCTTCTACCAGACCACCGGCGGATGGATCGTCGTCACCATCGGCGTGGGCATGGCGCTCGGCGGCTGGAAGCTGATCACCACACTGGGCCGCATCCCGGCCGAACAACGCGTCCTCGTCGGACGAGGAGGCCACGGCTGATGGACGCACGCGTCATCACGGCCGCGCTCGTCGCAGCGATCGCCGTCGGGTGCCTGGCGCGTGCTGCGGTGCGCCAGCCCAAGCCACTGGCGGTGCGCGTACAGCCTTACACGGCTGGTGTGCGGGCCCGGCTCGGCACGATCCGACCCGAGACCGCCGGCGGTGAGGACGGAGCAGGCCGCTCGGGAATGGCGCTCGTATTCGGACCATTCATCCGGCAACTGTCCAACGGGCTCGCTCAACTCGTCGATGCGTCCGCCTCGACCTCGGCTGAGCTTCGCCTCCAACAGGCTGGGCTGTCGATGACTGTCGAGCAGTATCGAACCAGACAGCTCGCGTACACCGCCGGAGCGCTGGCGGCTGGCGCGTTCACCGGGCTGCTCCTCGGGCGACGGACGGGCACCGTCCTCCTGCTCGCCGTGGCAGCCGGCCTCTGGGGAGCGACCCGGTGGCGGGCGCGCGTGGAGCGACTCATCACCCAACGGCGTGAGCGCATGCGGTCCGAACTCTACACGGTGTGCCAACTCGTAGCGATCTACCTCCGTACCGGCGACACACCCGCCGGAGCGGTCGATCGGCTCGTGCGACGGGCGAGGGGAGAAGTCATCGGCGAACTCGCCGACGCCGGCGCGCAGATCCGCAGCGGGAGCACACCCCAGGCCGTGTTCGAGCAGCTGACTTCGACGACCCCGGAGCCTTCGGCGGCGCGGCTCTACCGGCTCCTGTCGTCGACGTGGACCGCCGGCGGTGACGCCGAGGCACTGCTCGCCCTCTCCGAGGATCTGCGCTCGGCTCGCCGAGAGGACCTCAACCGGATGATGACCAAACGGCAGACCGCGATGGCTCTCCCGCTCGTCATGGTCATCGGGCCGATCCTGATCCTGTTCGTCGCAGCAGCCATCCCGCACATCGTCTTCGGCCGTTGAGGAGACCGTCAGACCACCACCAACCAGAAGCAGCAAGGAGAGAACCGATCATGTACCCAACGAAGATCCACCATCCCCGGCGCCGTCGCCGCGTTGCGTCATCGCAGAACGAGCGGCTCCGCTCCGATGTCGGCGCATCGACCGTCGAAGTCCTCGGCTGGGCAGCGATGTCCACCGTGGCCATCGTCGCCATCGGCGCTGCGCTGCAAGTGCTCGGCCTCGAGATCGTCGACTACATCCGCACGCAGCTCGGCCTGTGACCTTTCGACGATGAGGACCACCCGGGCCGACGGCGCAGCCGCGCCCGGTCGCCGCCGGTGTCGCGGCGACCGGGGGGCGACCTTCATCGCGCTCGTCATGGCCACGGGAATCGTGCTCATACTCGTCACTGGGATCTTGCAGGTGATCGTCTTCCAGTACGGGAAGGGTGCCGTCCGCGCAGCGCTCGATGAAGCTGCGCGATCCGCAGCCAGGTCGCCCACGAGTGTCGAGACCTGCCAGGCGCGTGCTGCGAACGTGCTCGGTGACCTGCTCGGGGGAAACATGGGTGAGGGAGTGAACGTCTCGTGCGTCGACGAGCCCGACAGGGTCACCGTCACTGCCGACGTTCACTTCGACGGGTGGTTTGGATCGTTGACCGACTACGACGCGACGCTGACGGCTTCTGCGGCGAAGGAGGACCGATGAGGTCGCCGCTGGTCGGACGCGGGACGGGTGATCGAGGTACGGCAGCCATCGAGCTGCCGCTTGCCGTCGGGCTGCTCCTTCTGCCGATCTCGATGATCGTGATGCTCGTCCCACAGTGGCCCGAGCGCCAGACGGTCGCCCGGGCGGCTGCGAAGGACGCCGCCACGGTCTACGCAAACGCACCCGACATGGCGACCGGCGCTGAACTCGCCCGAGCCAGTGTCGAGCAGGCGGCCGCCAACCACGGTCTGCCGACCCGCTCGCTCACGGTCGAGCTGGGCGGGGAATGGTGTCGTGCCTGCACGGTCACCGCGAACGTGACCGTCGACATCCCAGCCGTCGACGTCCCACTGGTCGGCACGGTCGGATCGTTCACATGGAGCGCGTCGAGTTCCGCCCGGATCGATGACTACCGCGACCTGAGTGCAGGAGCTCAGCCATGACGCGACGGCGGGGTACCCGCGACTGCGGCTCGATCACGGTGTGGGCGCTCGGCATGGTGCTCGTCGTCATGTTCCTCGGCGCCATCTCGTTCGACCTCTGGAGCGGTTTCTCCACGCGCCGTGAGTTCGCGGGCGCCGCCGACCAGGCCGCTCAAGCCGGCGCGAATGCACTCGATGAGCCGCTGTTCAGATCGACTGGGGAGCGTAAGCTCGACCCATCGCGAGCCGAAGCGCTCGCCGAGGACAATCTCGCCGCGCAGGATCTCGACGGCGTCACGGGTGTAGCGATCGAGGCCGACGCCAATCAGGTGATCGTCGAGTTGACGGCCAACGTCGACGTCGGATTGCTGCGCATCTTCGGGGACGGCGACCCCCTCGTCGTACATGTCCGCGCTGTCGGACAACCACGAGAGGTCGCCCCATGAACCACCGTCCGATCAGCATCGCGGTCCTGCTAGTCGCCGTCGCTGCGTGCAGCGGTGACGACGATGCCACGCCGACGACGACCATCGGTTCGTCGCCCACGATCGACTCGACGACAACTGCCGTGGAGTCCACCTTGACGACCGCAGCAACCTTGACCACGACCATCACCACGACGTCGCAGCCAGCCACGACGACCACGATCGAGGCCACCACGTCGACCACGTCGGTGACGGCGACGAGTGTCGACTCTGACGTCGACTGGCGACAAGTGGTGGAAGACCTCGGCCAGCGGCGTCAGGACCTGTATGCGGCGCCAGACGTCGCTCGAATCCCGGAGGTGTGCGGGGCTGATACTCCTTGTGCCGAGCAGCTGCGAGTCCAACTGACCGACCTGGCGGAGAACGATTGGCGAGTCGTCGAAGGCGATCTCTACACGGTGCTGGAAGCCCGAGTCGAGGCGTTCGATGGACAGTCGCTGGAGACGTCGCTCGTCGTCACCCTCATCGTGCTCGTCGATCGGCCGGAGAGCGCCGGTCGGATCGTCGACGCCGGTGGCGAACCTGTCGCACTCGTTGAGCCGGAGACGCCACCAGGCGTCCGTACCGAAAACCGAACGATCCTCGCCCGATCGGGCCCTACCGACGATCCGTGGCGAATCGTGTCGCAGAGTCGTATTCGAGAGGTCCCGGAGTGAGGCGGTACGTGGGGGCGCTGGTCGTGGCGCTCGTGATGGTGTCGGCGAGTCCGGTTCTGGCGCAGGAAGGCACGTGCAAGCTCGACCCTGACACAGGTCTGCTGAAGTGCGTTCTCGTTGCCCAACCGTCGCCGCCACGGACGGTTCGGCTCAGCGACGATCTACCCCTCGTCTGGATGCGTCTGCCGCTCAATGACTTCGAGATCATGCGGCTGCTGAACTGCATCAGGACTGTCGGCGGTGTTGATGAAGTCGGGAACGGGAACGTGGTCATCCTCCTGAACTCAGAAACCAATGAGCAGCTCTACCTGCGCTACATCTGCACATGGCCAGGTGAGACGCCGCCGCAACCCCCGCCACCCCCGCCAACCCCGGCCGAGTTCGCCACTGCCAACGCGGAGGTGCTCACGTTGTCACCATCGTTGAGTCCCTCCGCTTCGATCGGTGGCCTGACGGGGCTCGACTCGTGGCTGTGGTGCGCTGACCCCGGCCCGGTGGGAACCGGCGTGTCGCTTCGAGGGTGGACGGCGAGCGGTTCGGTTCAACTCGCGCAGCTCGGCTGGGAGATCGGAACGGACGAACTTGCCCAGACCAGCACTTCCTGCGGATCGCAGGAAGCGCCTTCGGTGACCTGGACGCCGGAGGCGATCGGGGAGTACCCGATCACCTTGACTTCGGTGTGGGCAGGAAGCTGGGACCTGACGTGGAACGGGATCCCGATGGGCACGTTCCTCCTCGGGCCGGTGAGCCTCACGTCGCCACCGCAGCCGTATCCCGTCGACGAGTATCGAGGGGAGCTCACGGGATGACTGCGGTGCTGCTCGCTCCGGTCACCGGCCGTGCCCGTCGGATCGTGCCAGCCGCCGCGACGGTTGCTCTCGGTGTGCTCGCGTCGGCGGCGATGGTCGCACTGCCGGCGTCAGCGTCGACGACGCTCGTCGTATGGGCTGGCATCGTTCTTGTCGCCGGATCCGTCGATGCGCGAACCGGTCGGCTGCCGGATGCCGTGGTTGTGCCCGGGCTCGCAGTTGCGATCATCGGCGCCGCAGTCTCCGGCAGGCTGACCGAAGCGTTCGCCGGAGCCGCACTGTTCGGGGTGCCCGTTCTTCTGGCGCACTTGGCGAGGCCGGACGGGATGGGTTTCGGCGACGTCAAGTTCTCTACCCTGCTCGGCGCCGGCATCGGCCTCGTTGCGGTTCCGCTGGTCCTGCCCGCCTACCTGCTCGCCGCTGTGGCCCACGTTCTTGTCTGCTCGAGAGTTCGAGCCCGAGGCCGATTGGTTCCGTTCGGCCCATCACTGGCGCTCGGCTCGATCCTGATCGTCCTGATCGGTTTCGTTGGGAGGTGGTGAGATGCGCCGTCTGATCCGACCCGCTCTGTTCACGTTCGCGTCCGTCGCGGCCGTCGTCGGCTTCATGCTTGCGGGTCGCATCAGTGCCGAGCCACTCGTGTGGGGCGACATCGGCGGGTGGCTGGATCGTGCCGAGCCGGTGGATGCGTTCGCCGAAATGGCGCGGTGGGTCGGACTCGTGTTGGCGGCGTACGTCGCTGTGGTCTCGTTCACCGCGCTGCTCGCGGAGTTGGCCACCACGATTCACATGCCGCGGATGCACCGCTGGCTGAGCCGTCTGGTAGGAGCCGTCGCGTTGCCAGCGCTTCGTCACCGCCTGCTCGAGGTCACCGCGGTGGCGACGATCACGGTCTCATCCCTGCAGGCGGCACCCACCGGGGCGGTGCACTCCGCGGTGCCGGCGGTGACCCTCGTCGCCGATCAGGTGACGCCACCCATCGACATGTCGACCGTCCGTGGGGAGTTCCACGGTTTCGGAACGACGACGGTCGCTGCGCCGCAGCAATCCCAAGGCGCGACGTACACGGTCCGCGCGGGCGACACGTTGTGGGGCATCATTTGCGACCACTACGGCCGCGTCGACGATGCGATGCTCGAGGCCGTTGCCGCTGCGAATTCTTCGATCGCCGATCCCGATCTGATCCTCGTCGGCTGGGAGATAATCCTGCCCGAACTCAACCTCGACGAGCCCGTCGACCCCGCTTCGAGAACCGTCGACGGAGCGGCGACGTGGGCCGTGGTGACCGTCCGAGAGGGCGACACGCTCTGGGACATCGTCGACCAGCACTACGGCAATGCCACGGCTGAACTCGTCTGGGCGACGGTCGAGGCCAACCCCGGCATCGACGATCCCGCGCTGATCCATTCGGGCCAACTGATCACGCTCCCGCCGTCGGCCGCTGTGGCACCGGAACTGTCTCCAGCGGTCCCGCCGCCATCGATCGAGGTCGACCTGCCGCTTCCCACGATCGATCCTCCGACGGCGGTTCCAGAGGAGAGCGTTCCGTCGACCAGAGCGCCAACGATCGAGACCGAGTCGGACGCGCCGGTTCTCAATGGGTCGCCGATATCGGCACCATCGTTGCCGAGCCCGACCGTGCGACCGACGTCGCAGCCGGTAGTTGCGCGCGATCCGCAGATCACGCAGGACAGCGAGGTAGCCGCAGACGAAGTCGATGAACCCGCGAGCCCTTCACTCGCTCAACTGATTGGCTGGACGGGAGGAGGCGGGCTCGCGGCCGCGCTGCTCGCGCTGACAGCTCGGCGCCGGCGGAGACGGCGCCCGATCGAGCGACACCGGCGACCTTCCGAACGCGCGGTTCAGCTCGGTGTCGCCCTCCACGAGACCGACAACCTGGCCACTGCCGAGTGGGCAGCGATCGCCCTCAGCGCGCTGGCGAACCAGCTACGCCCACGGCCCGGCGAACCCACACCGGTGCCACGTTTGCTGCGACTCGACGGCGACCACGTGGAGCTTGTCTGGGATGTTCCCAACCCCGAGGCGTGCGTGCCCTGGCGCACGCAGGACGGCGGCTGGTCGTGGACGCTGGAGCGCCCAGGCGAATTGCGATCGATCGATGGTCCAAGCCCTTGCCCTGGCCTGGTGACCGTCGGCAAACGAGGCGGTGCCGATGTGTTGCTCAACCTGGAGAGCTGTGGTGCGATCGCCGTCACGGGGGATCCGGATGCGAAGGCTTCGCTGGTCTACTCGATGGCGCTCGAGCTCGCGGCGAGCGTGTTCTCCGATGCGCCGACCGTGCTGATGGTTGGGCTCGCCTCACCGCCTGGCGCGCCTGAGCATGCACGCATGGTGGGAGTGGACGAGGCGCTCGGATGGATGAGAGATCGGAACGATTCGGCGACAGCGCTACTCGCGCATCGCCGACTCACGTCGCTGTTTGCGCTCCGGGCGCGGTCACGTCCGCAGGACAGCCATGAACCCGTGATCGTGATCGTCGACCCCTCGACGGTGGAAGAGGAACGCCTCGCCGAGATGATCGAACTCGCGAACGGCGATCTCGGAACGGTCCTTATCGTCACCGGGCCCTGTCCGTCACTGACCTGGCAGCTGGAATGCACGGGAGGGGCTGTCGCGATCCGACCGCTCGGGCTGTCGTTGGACAGCCTCGGAATATCGAACGAACTCGATTGCCTGATCGAGGAACTCGTGCCGGCGGTGGAACCGGCCCAGGATGAACCTGAGGCCGACGAGGAACTGGACGCCGACGAAGTTCACGTGGTCCTCGCCGATCACGTGGCGATCGCGCAGGAGCGACTACCGCCGACGACCTCGGCAACCGCCAACGAGGACAGCGAATGGGACGTCGAGCTGAAAATCCTTGGCCAGGTCCGATGTGTGGGTCTCGATGAGCCGCTGACCCCAACCGAGCTCCACCTGGCGATCTTCCTCGCCTTCCATCGCAACGGCGAGAACTCCGACACGATCGCGACGATGGTGTGGCCCAACGGTGTTGCGCAACGAACGATCACCAACACCATGGCGTCGCTACGCCGAAAGCTCGGCACCGGATCCGACGGCGAGATGCTCTTCCCGCTCGGCCGAGACAGTCAGTACGTCTACAAGCTCTCCCCGAGGGTCACCACCGACTGGGACCGCTTACTCAACCTCGCCAGACGAGCCGAGGAGTTGCCTCCGGACCAAGCAGTCGAGTTGCTGGACGAGGCCCTCGAACTCATCGACGGCCCGCCCTTCCGCGCCCCGACCGGCTACTCCTGGGCCTACAGCGACGGCACAGCCAGCTTGATCTGCGAGACCGTCGCCCTCGTCGCACGTCGCTGCGTCGACCTGCACCTCGAGCGCTCGGAGTTCCTGGCTGCAGGCGTCGCCGCACACAACGGAACGAGAACCGTTGACGATGCTGCAGATGAC
Organism: uncultured Acidimicrobiaceae bacterium; assembly: GCA_963973395.1. Lineage (GTDB taxonomy): Bacteria > Actinomycetota > Acidimicrobiia > Acidimicrobiales > Ilumatobacteraceae > Ilumatobacter. Next base: position 412 of record CAXBAZ010000109.1, on the reverse strand, counting down.
TCGCTCGTGAAGCGGGTCTCCGATGCCCTCAGATCGGAGGGGTAGGTGTGAATTCGGGTCAGACCGATCTCGAAAACTAAAAGGCGACCCTGCGGACAGCATGAGTGGACGGGGTCGCGAACTGCGAGAGGGTTCAATCCAGGGTGTCATTGGGCTGCTCAAGCAGTTCCTTGAGTCGGAACTTCTGAACCTTGGTGGCAGACATCGGCCAGTCCGTGACGAATCGGATGTCTTGGGGCACCTTGAACGCCGCCACGTGGGTTCGGCTGTACTCGATGAGCTCTTCTGGTGTGCAGCGGTGACCTGGTCGAAGCTCGATGAAGGCGACGGGCACTTCGCCGTGGCGGTCGTCGGGTTTCCCGATCACCTGGGCCAACTGAACGGCGGGGTGGGTGCTCAGCATCGACTCGAT
>CAXBAZ010000108.1:0-8676 GCA_963973395.1 uncultured Acidimicrobiaceae bacterium | reverse complement strand
CCCCGATCGCCGGCGCACCATCGAGACCGCTCGCACCGCCGGGCGGCTCGCGATCACCCACGACGCCGCCGGCAGCCCGGGCGACATCATCGTCGTCGCATCGGTCCCCGACGTCGGCAGCCTGCCGAACGGCGATCCCGTGGCGATCGTGCACATCGACGGTCGCGCCCGCATCGTCGAACGTCTCGACGTCGACGGCAGCCCGCACCTGCGGGTCGAGCCGATCCACGATCCGGCACCGTCGGGCACCCTCGACGTCGCCACCCGCGAGCTCCGGGCGACCCTCGAGTTGATCGCCGAACTCAGACGCTCGCGCCGACTCCCCGACATTCTCGGGAGCATCCGCGAACCCGGCGCCCTCGCCGATGCGGTGGCCACGTGGGCCGACATGACGAACGACGATCTCGCCCGCGTGCTTCGGGCGGTCGATCCCGCGGATCGGGTCGACGCGATCCTGGCGTGGGCGCGGCGCCACCTCGCCGAGCTGCAGGTCGCCGAGGCGATCCGCAACGACGTGAGCGACGGCATGGACCAGCACCAGCGAGAGTTCCTGCTCCGCCAACAGCTCGCTGCGATCCGCAAGGAGCTCGGGGAGGGCGACGACGACACCGCCGACGAATTCCGCACCAGGCTCGCCGAACTCGACGTTCCCGAACCGGTTCGGAGCACGATCGCCAAGGAGCTCGACCGGTTCGAGCGCATGAGTGCCCAGTCGCCCGAGCACGCCTGGGTCCGCACGTGGCTCGACCGCATCTTCGAGATGCCGTGGGGCCGGGTCACCAGCGACGAGCTCGACCTCGCCGCGGCGCAGGAGCAGCTCGACGCCGACCACTACGGTCTCGACGACGTCAAGGATCGCATCGTCGAGTTCCTCGCCACCCGCAAGCTGCGTCGCGAACGCGACCTGGACGGCGCTGCCACCACCGGACGCCGCGGCGACGGCGCGATCATCACCCTCGTCGGGCCACCCGGAGTCGGCAAGACGAGCCTCGGTGAGTCGATCGCACGGGCGATGGGTCGGGAGTTCGTCCGGGTCGCCCTCGGCGGGATCCGCGACGAGGCCGAGGTCCGTGGACATCGGCGCACCTACGTCGGTTCGCAACCGGGCCGCATCGTCCGCGCCCTCCAGGAGGCCGGCACCATGAACCCGGTGATCCTGCTCGACGAGATCGACAAGCTGACGGCGGGCGGATGGTCGGGCGATCCGACCGCCGCGCTGCTCGAAGTGCTCGACCCGGCCCAAAACCACACGTTCCGCGACCACTACCTCGAGGTCGATCTCGACCTGTCCCAGGTGGTGTTCATCGCCACCGCCAACGTCGCCGACACGATCCCCGGGCCGCTGCTCGACCGGATGGACCTCGTGCGGCTCGACGGCTATACCGAGGACGAGAAGGTCTTCATCGCCGACCGCTACCTGCTCCCCCGCCAGGTCGAACGAGCAGGGCTCACGCCCGACGAGATCGTCCTGGACGACGGGGTCGTCGGTGCGGTCATCGCCGGGTACACCCGGGAGGCGGGCGTCCGCTCGCTCGAACGCGAGCTCGGCCGTCTGATCCGCAAGGTGACCGCCAAGGTCGCGACCGGCACGGTGACACCGATCACGATCACCCGCGAGGGTGTCGGCGAGTGGCTCGGACGGCCCAAGATCACCGACGACGTCCCCGAACGCACCAACGTGCCGGGGGTGGCCACCGGCCTCGCCGTCACCGGCGCCGGCGGCGACGTCCTGTTCATCGAGACGACCGCCTTTCCCACCGGCCCCGACACCGAACCCGGGCTGACACTGACCGGCCAACTGGGCGACGTGATGAAGGAATCCGCGCAGATCGCGCTCAACTACGTGCGGTCGCACGCCGCCGAACTGCACCTCGACGACGACGCGCTCCACCAGCGGTTCCACGTGCACGTGCCGGCGGGCGCGGTGCCGAAGGACGGGCCGTCCGCCGGCATCACCATGACGACGGCGCTGGTGTCGCTCCTCACGGGGCGACCCGTCAAGTCGACCGTCGGCATGACCGGTGAGATCACGCTCCAGGGCCAGGTGTTGCCGATCGGCGGCGTCAAACAGAAGGTGCTCGCAGCGCACCGGATGGGTCTCACCGAGGTCGTCCTCCCCGCCCGCAACGGGCCCGACCTCGACGACGTGCCCGAGCGAGTCCGCGCCGAGATGACGTTCCATCTCGCCGCCACCTACGACGACGTGATCGCCGCGGCGTTCGCCGATTGACGCCGTCCGGCGTCCACCACCGTCGGTTACCGCTGGGTAACGAGCCACCGCTAGCCTGTCACGATGTCCGAACCGGCCGGCCTCGATCCCGACGCGCCGCTGTCGCTCGCCTACCTGACCTATCGGGGCAAACCCCACGTCGGCGGACAAGGGGTCTACACCCGTCACCTGACGAAGGCGCTGGTCGATCTCGGGCACTCGGTCGAAGTGTTCGGGGGCCAGCCGTACCCGGTGCTCGACGAACGTGTCGAACTCACCGAGCTGCCCAGCCTCGACCTGTTCAACGATCAGTATCCCGGCCGCTTCCCCGCCTACTGGGAGTTCAAGACCAGGTTCGACTTCCTCGAGACCGCGATCTTCTCGACCGGCCAGTTCCCCGAACCGCTGGCGTTCAGCGCCCGGGTCAACCATCACCTGAAACACCGGCTCGGCGAGTTCGATCTCGTGCACGACAACCAGTGCCTCGGCTACGGCATCGCCAAGCTCGAACGGCAGATCCCCCTGATCGTCACGCTCCATCATCCGATCACCCGCGACCGGATGCTCGAGATGGACGCAGCCACCAACCGGTTCAAGCGCTGGTCGATCGGCCGCTGGTACGGCTTCGTGAAGATGCAGGGCCGGGTCGCGTCGCAACTGCCACGCGTGGTCGTGGTCAGTGAGAACTCGATCCAGGACATCCACACCGACATGGGTGTTCCCATGGAGAACATGCGGCTCGTGCCCGTCGGTGTCGACCCCGAACTGTTCAAGCCGCTGCCCGGCGTCGACCGGGTGCCCGGTCGGTTGATCACCACGGCGTCGGCCGATGTCGCGATCAAGGGCCTCGTCTTCCTCGTCGAGGCGATGGCCAAGCTGCGCGCCGACGGCCACGACATCTCGCTCACGATCATCGGCAAGCCCAAGCCCGGCAAATCGATGGACCTGATCGACGAATACGGCCTGGCGCCCCACATCGACTTCGTCTCGGGTGTCACCGACGAACGGATCGTCGAGCTCTACAGCGAAGCCGAACTCGCGGTCGTGCCGAGCCTGTACGAAGGCTTCAGCCTGCCGGCGATCGAGGCGATGTGTTCGGGCACACCGCTCGTCGCGACCGACGGAGGAGCGCTGCCCGAGGTCACCGGCGCCGACGGCGACACCGTGTTCCGCTGCCGCAAGGGCGACGCCGGCGATCTCGCCACGACGATCCGCGACGCATTGGCGAATCCGGCGGCACGGGCCCGCATCGGAGCGGCCGGGCGGCAACGTGTGCTCGATCGATGGACGTGGGAGCGCTGCGCCCAACTCACGGTCGAGCAGTACCGCGAGGTGCTCGCGATGCCGCAGAACGTCGACAAGCTCCGCCGAAACGGACGACTGACGGTTGGTGCCAGGCACCAACCGTCAGGTGGATGATCCGATGCTGACGATCCGATTCGACGAACTCGGTCTCCGTCCGGGCGACCGCGTGCTCGACGTGGGCTCCGGCTTCGGCCGCCACGTGTACGAGTGTGCACGCCGGGGCGCTCACGTGGTCGCGCTCGACTACGCCGCCGACGAGGTGGTCGGCACGCGTGACACGCTCGCGGCGATGGTCGACGCCGAGGAGATCAGCCCCGACAAGTTGATCGGTGTGCTGCGCGGCGACGCCACACGGTTGCCCTTCCCCGACGCGACGTTCGACGTCGTGATCACCTCCGAGGTGCTCGAACACATCCAGGACGACGTGACGGCGATTGCCGAGATGGTCCGGGTGCTCACCCCCGGTGGACGTTTCGCGGCGACCGTGCCCGCCTGGCTCCCGGAGACGATCAACTGGAAGCTCAGCGACGAGTACCACGCCCCCAAGAGCGTGGGCGGCCACGTGCGGATCTACAGCCGCACCGAGCTGCGTGCCAAACTGCAGACCGCCGGTCTCGACGTCGACGGCTACCACCGGGCCCATGCCCTGCATTCACCGTACTGGTGGCTCAAGTGCGCGGTAGGCCCCCGCAACGACGACCATCCGGCCGTCACCAACTACCGACGTTTCCTGGAGTGGGACATCATCGAGCAGCCGACCAGCACCAAGATCGCCGAGCGGGTGCTCGCGCCGGTGCTCGGCAAGAGTTCGGTGCACTACGGGACGAAACGACCGGCATGAGCTCGATCCCCGATCTGCCCGGTGTGCTGTCGCGCTGCGAGGTCGTCGCGTCCGGCGAACACCTCGCGTCGTTGCAGACCGCGAGCGGCATGATCCCCTGGTTCCCCGGTGGGCACAGCGATCCGTGGAACCACGTCGAGTCGGCGATGGCACTCGATGTCGCCGGGTTCCACGCCGAGGCCGAACGTGCCTACGAGTGGCTGGCCGACATCCAGCGGCCCGACGGCAGCTGGCACAACTACTACGTCCCCGACGGCGATCGTGACGACACCGTCGAGGAAGCGAAGATCGACACCAACGTCTGCGCCTACATCGCGACCGGCGTGTGGCACCACTGGCGGTGCACCGCCGACCGGAGCTTCGTCGACAACCTGTGGCCAACGGTCGAGCGAGCGCTCGATTTCGTGCTGTCGGTGTGCCGCGACGACGGGCTGGCGTTGTGGGCCGTCGAGGCCGACGGAACCCGCACCTGGGACTACGCCCTGCTCACGGGGTCGTCGTCGATCCAGCACGCCCTGCGGTGCGGCGCCGCGACCGGTGCCGCCACCGGCTCGCGTCGTCCTGACTGGGTGGCCGCCGCCGACACGATGGTCGAGATGATCAACACCCGCCCCGACGCGTTCGAACCGAAGTCCCGATGGGCGATGGACTGGTACTACCCCGTGCTGGCCGGCGCCACCACCGACGAGGCCGCCAAGGCCCGCATGGCCGACGGCTGGCCCACCTTCGCGATGGAGCATCTGGGCATCCGCTGCGTCGCCGACGAACCGTGGGTGACTGCCTCCGAGACCGCCGAGGCCTCGTTGGCGTACGCCGTGATCGGCGACTTCTCGACCGCAGCAGACCTGCTCCGCTGGACCAGACCGCACCGGCTCGACTCGGGCGCGTACCTCACGGGCATCGTGCATCCCGACCGGATCGTGTTCCCCGCCGACGAGCACTCCTCGTACACGGCGGCCGCAGTGATCCTCGCCGCCGATGCGATCACCGGAGCGTCGCCGGCGAGCGACCTTTTCGTCGCGCCGGCACTGCGTTCCGCCGACCTCTGATCGCAACCGATCACCATCAGGCGCCGGCGCTCCCGAGCGGCTCGCGGATGTGCAAGAGTTCCGGCCATATGAGCGCCTTCCGCGTCACCTACGCCACACTCTCCGCCGACGACGACGAGCTCCAGGCGGCGTACTCCGCTGCCTCGGCGGCGGTGCGGTCCGAGCTCGGCGCGACCCACCCGCTCCGGATCGGTGACGAGGAACGGATGGGGCCGACGTTCACGACGACGTCCCCGGTCGACACGTCGGTCGAGATCGGACACTTCACGATCGCCGACGGCACGGACGTCGAGGACGCCGTCGCCGCCGCGCGGGCCGCGCAACCCGCCTGGGCCGCACGCCCCTGGCAGCAGCGCTGCGAGATCCTCGATCGGGCCGCCGACCTGATCTCGGAGCGATCGGTCCGCGACGGAGCAGCGCTCGCATGGGAGAACGGCAAGAGCCGACTGGAGGCGATCGGCGAGGTCGAGGAGACCGCCGACCTCATCCGCTACTACACCCACGCGATGCGGGAGCACTACGGCTTCGCCGTCCCCATGGAGCGGTTCAGCGAGGCCGAGGTGACGAGCGACGTCATGCTGCCCTACGGCGTCTGGGCGGTGATCGGACCGTTCAACTATCCCAACGCCCTGATCGGTGGACCGGCGGGCGCGGCACTCGTCGCCGGCAACACCGTGATCGCCAAACCGTCGGAGATCGGGTCGTACTCGGGACACCTCGTCCACCGGGCATTCGTGGACGCCGGCGTGCCGCCCGGCGCGATCAACATCCTGACGGGCGGGGCCGCCGTCGGCGCGGCGCTCGTCGAGCACCCCGACCTCGACGGTGTGACGTTCACCGGGTCGAGCGAGGTCGGGATGTCGATCCTGCACACGGCCACGACCGCGTACCCGAAGCCGGCGATCTGCGAGATGGGTGGCAAGAACCCCGTGATCGTGAGCGCCTCCGCCGATCTGGATCTCGCGGTCGAGGGCACCGCTCGGAGCGCGTTCGGGTTCGGCGGCCAGAAGTGCTCCGCCGCATCGCGCGTGCTCGTCGACCGTGCCGTCGCCGACGAGTTCGTCGAGCGCCTCGTCGCACGCACGCTCGCGATCCCGCACACGAGTCCGCTCGAACCGGGCGGGTTCCTGTCACCGGTCGTCGACGACGCCGCCCTCGCACGGTTCGACGAGATCGTCGCCGAGATCCGCGTCGCCGGCGAGGTCCTCGTCGGCGGCGAGCGATTGACCGACGGTGACCTGGCGCGAGGGAACTTCGTCGCGCCGACGGTGGTCACGGCGCCGGAGGATTCCACGGTCTGGTCCACCGAACTTTTCCTCCCGCTGATCGTGGTTCGTGCCGTCGACTCGCTCGACGAGGCGATCGACCGCGCCAACGCCGGCCCCTACGGCCTCACGGCCGGCCTGTTCGCCGAGGATCCCGGCGAGATACAAGCGTTCTTCGACCGGATCGAAGCGGGCGTCGTGTACGTCAACCGGGCCGCCGGCGCCACGACCGGCGCATGGCCCGGCGTGCAACCGTTCGGCGGCTGGAAGCGCAGTGGCACGGCCGGGAAGCTCGGCGGAGGGCCCTACTACCTCCAGCAGTATCTGCGTGAACAGTCGCGCACCCACGTCGTACGCGCCTGATCGTCTGCCGCCCTGATCGTCTGCCGTCTGATCGTCTGCCGCGGTGGGCGACACGCATGGACTGCGCGTTCGATCGGGTCAGCCGGCGGAGCCGAGGACGTCGCCCACTGCGGCGGCCAACCGGTCGATCATCTCGGCCAACTCGGCCTCGGTGACGCACAGCGGGGGTCCCAGCATCACGGCGTCGCCGACCGTGCCGTCGACCGCCGACGTACAGGGATAGCAGGTGAGTCCACGCTCGAACGCCGCCTCCGTCACACGCTCGGCGACCCGCTCCGCACGATCGAACGGTGTCTTCCGCGTCCGATCACTCACGAACTCCACTGCCATCAGGAGCCCCGTGCCGCGGATGTCACCGACCCGGTCGTGCGCGGCGAGCGCGGTTCGCAGCCGCTGCAGACCGAGCGATCCCAGCCTCGCCGACGCCTCGACGAGACCGTCGCGCTCGATCAGATCGATCACCGCCGCGCCCACTGCGGCGCCGACCGGATGGTGCGACCAGGTGAACCCGTGCACGAACCCGCCGGCGACGTCGACCGCGTCGTGGACCTCCCCCGACGAGATGCACAGGCCCATCGGCCAGTAGCCGCTCGACGCACCCTTCCCGGCGGTGACGATGTCCGGCCGAACGCCCCAGTGGTCCGCGGCGAACCAGGCCCCGGTTCGCCCGAAGCCGGTCATCACCTCGTCGAGGATCAGGAGTACGCCGTGCTCCCGGCACACGGCGGCGACCGCCGGCCAGTAGTCGTCGGGCGGTGCGACGGCCCCGAGTGTCGCGCCGCTGATCGGTTCGGCCACGAACGCGGCGACCCGTTCGGCACCCACGAGACGGATGACACGGTCGATCTCCGCGGCGTGTTCGACACCGGTGCGCTCGTCCCGGTACGGGTTGACGAGCGGCACCCGCACCGTCTGTCCGAGCCAGGGTTCGTAGCCCGCACGCAGTCCGGCTCGGCCCGACGCGTCGAGGGCACCCCGACTGTTGCCGTGGTACGCGCCGTCGCGAGCGATCACGACATGCCGGTCGGGTTCTCCCTGCGCCAGGTGGTACGAGCGCGCCAGCTTGAGCGCCGTCTCGACCGCTTCGCTTCCGCCGCTGACGGGGAACACGCGCGCGTCGTCCACCGGCACGCGCGAGGAGACGCGGTCGGCGAAGTCCGACAGGGCGCCGGTCGTGAACTGGGTCGCATGGACATATGCCACATCGCTCGCCTGCGCGCACATCGCGGCGACGATCTCCGGGCGTCCGTGCCCGACCGACGACGCGATCGCGCCACCTGCTCCGTCGAGGTACTCGCGCCCGTCGGCGGTCGTGATCGTGCATCGCTCGGCGCGCACCGCGGTCGGCCGGCCCGTTGCCCGACGGAACACGTGGTCACGTTGCACGGCTGCAGCCTGTCACGCCGGCCGCATGAACGGCGCCTTCTTCATCGCCTTCTTCCTGGCGTTCGCCTCGCGACGTAGGCTCGCCGCGTGGGGCTCTTGACCTTCGGCATCAACGTCACGCTCGACGGCTGCGTCGATCATCAGGAAGGGATCGCCGACGACGAGACACACGCCTTCTTCACGCGTCTGATGAACGAGAGCGGGGCGATGCTCTGGGGCCGCGTCACGTACGAGTTGATGGAGAGCTACTGGCCCGCG